>NZ_AZUS01000009.1:0-258842 GCF_000527195.1 Streptomyces sp. CNH189 | reverse complement strand
GTAACGTGTGGAGTTGACCGGTACTAATAGGCCGAGGGCTTGTCCTCAGTTGCTCGCGTCCACTGTGTTAGTTCTGAGACAACGACCGTTGTCGGCTTTGAGTAGAACAGACAAAAGAAAAGTGTGCTTGTTCGCTCGAAACCATTAGGGTTTCGGTGGTCATAGCGTAGGGGAAACGCCCGGTTACATTTCGAACCCGGAAGCTAAGCCTTACAGCGCCGATGGTACTGCAGGGGGGACCCTGTGGGAGAGTAGGACGCCGCCGAACAATCTTTGGAAGGACCCCTGGTCACCAGCGTTCAGCTGGGACCAGGGGTCTTTTTCTATTTATGCTTGCAGTACCTAAGACAGGAGTTACCGATGGCCACCAACTCTCCCGAGGACCGACCGGAGCGCGACCAGCGGCGACGGGACAGTGGTGACCGCTCGGACCGCCCCGACCGCGGCGGCCAGCGCGGAGGCCCTCGTCGCGGCGACGACCGCGACCGCGGCTTCCGAAGGGACGGTGACCGCCCCGCGTTCCGTCGCGACGACCGCGACCGCGACCGGGACCGTGACCGCAGCGGCGGCCGGCCCGAGCGTGGCGGCTTCCGCGGACGGGACGACAACCGTGGTGGTGAGCGCGGCGGTTACCGGGGTCGCAGCGACGACCGCAGGGACGACCGTCGCGATGACCGCAGGGACGATCGTCGGGAGGACCGGCGTGACGGCGACCGCGGTGGCTACCGGGGTCGTAGCGACGACCGTGGTGACCGTGGCGGTTTCCGCCGTGACGACAACCGTGGTGACCGTGGCGGTTTCCGCCGTGACGACAACCGTGGCGATCGGGGCGGCTTCCGTCGCGACGACCGTCCGGAGCGCGACAACCGTGGCGACCGTGGCGGCTTCCGCCGCGATGACAACCGCGGTGACCGTGGCGACCGCGGGGGTTTCCGTCGCGAGGACGACCGTGGCGACCGCGGGGGCTTCCGTCGCGAGGACGACCGTGGGCACGGCCGGCGTGACGACCGGGGTGGTGACCGCGACCGCGGAGGCTACCGGGGCCGCAGCGACGACCGTGGCGATCGGGGCGGCTTCCGTCGCGACGACCGTCCGGAGCGCGACAACCGTGACGACCGTGGCGGCTTCCGTCGCGATGACAACCGCGGCGACCGTGGCGGTTTCCGTCGCGATGACAACCGCGGCGACCGCGGTGGCTTCCGTCGCGAGGACGACCGCGGATACGGGCGCCGTGACGACCGAGGCCGTGACGACCGTGGCGGCTTCCGGCGCAACGACAGCCGCACCGACAGCCGCACCGACAGCCGTTCGGGCGACCGCACCGACAACCGCGGCGACCGCGGTGGCTTCCGTCGCGAGGACAGTCGTGGCGGGGACCGGGGCGGTTACCGTGGGCGTGACGACCGAGGCCGTGACGACCGGGGCCGTGGGCCGAGGCGGGACGACCGGGGCGGCCGTCCCGGCGGGTTCCGTGGGCGTGACGACCGCCAGGGCGGCGGCCGGTTCCGTGACGAGCGGGACCGTGACCGCGAGCCCATCAAGCGGCTGCCGATCCCCGAGGACGTCACCGGCGAGGAGATCGACAAGGACGTACGGCAGGAGCTGCAGAGCCTGCCCAAGACGCTCGCGGAGGACGTCGCCAAGAACCTGGTGATGGTCGCCCGGCTGATCGACGAGGAGCCCGAGCGCGCCTACGCCTACTCGCGGGTTGCCCTGCGTCTCGCCTCGCGTGTGGCCGCCGTACGGGAGGCCGCCGGGTTCGCCGCGTACGCGACGCAGAAGTACGGCGAGGCCCTCGCCGAGTTCCGGGCGGCGCGGCGGATGACCGGGACCGTGGAGCTGTGGCCGCTGATGGCGGACTGCGAGCGCGGGCTCGGACGGCCGGAGAAGGCGCTCGACATGGCCGGCGCCCCCGAGGTGCAGAAGCTGGACAAGGCCGGGCAGGTCGAGATGCGGCTCGTCGCGGCCGGCGCCCGACGTGACATGGGGCAACTGGACGCGGCGATCGTCACCCTGCAGAGCTCCGAGCTGGCGTCGAACTCCGTGCAGCCGTGGACCGCGCGTCTGCGGTACGCCTACGCCGACGCGCTGGTCGCGGCCGGCCGTGAGGGCGAGGCGCGCGAGTGGTTCGCCAAGGCCGTCGAGGCCGACCGCGACGGCAGCACGGACGCCTCCGACCGGCTGGCCGAGCTGGACGGCGTGGAGTTCACGGACGCCTTCATCGAGGACGAGAACGGCGACGACGACGTCGACGTGGCCGCGGACGACACCGACAGTGCCCAGAAGCAGGACAAGCAGGACAAGCAGGACGAGCAGGAGCAGCACGGCGACGACAAGGACTGACGTCCGCCGGGCGGAAGGTAAGTGAAAGGGGGCGGGTCCCGACCGGGACCCGCCCCCTTCGCGTACCCGGACGCTCAGAGGTCGAGTGCGCGCAGCACCAGACCCGACGCCGGCTTCGGGCCGAACGACGTCGACTTGCGGGGCATCGTCACCCCCTGGCGGGCCAGGTCCCGGACCACGTCCTCGTGCACCGGGTGCATGAGGACCGCCGTACCGCCGTCGCGTTCTGCCTTCTCCACCGTGGCGGCCGTGTCGTGGATGTACGCGATGTGCGCGGGGGAGTCGGGGACCCGCCACACGTGGTCGAGGAGCGTGGCGTGCAGGACCGTCGCGTCGAGGGTGCGCCAGGCCTCCGGGCGGTCCGCCGGGACCGTACGGGCCAGCAGACCCGGGTCCGGGCGGTCGACGAGGTGGAAGGCGCCGTCCCCGGCGAGGAGGTACGCGTTGCCCGTCGCGGCCGACCCGGCGAGCGCGTCCATGGCCTTCGGCAGCGGCAGGTCCAGGCGGCGGACGCGGAACCGGCCGTCGAGCGCGGCCAGGGCCTCGGTGACCGTCAGGTCGTGCAGCAGGCGGTGGATCGCGCGGACCCGCAGCGGATAGCGGGCCGTGTCGACCAGGAGGACCAGGCCGTGGTCCCACGGGCCGGGGGACGGGTGCTCCGCGCGCAGCCGCCGGTAGGTCGCCCAGCGGTGGTGGCCGTCGGCGATGAGGGCCTGATGGGCGGAGAGTTCACCGCTCACCACGGCCAGGTCGGCGGGGGCGGTGACGGACCACAGGCGGTGGTGGACGCCGTCCTCGGTGGTGGTCGCCAGCAGCGGCGGCTGCCCGGCCGTGCGTTCGATGAGGTCGGCCGTGGCGGTCGCCGCGCCGTCGCCCCGGTAGGTGAGCAGCAGCGGTTCGAGGTTCGCCGAGGTGGCCCGCATCAAATCCGCGCGGTCGGCCACGATGTGCGGCATGACGTCCTCGTGCGGCAGCACCAGGTGCTCGTCCGGGTCGGAGACGCGCAGGGCGCCGATGACGCCGCGCTGCACCAGGCCGTCGCCGTCGCGCTGCTCGTAGACGTACAGGCCGGGCTCGGGGTCGGTGGTCAGCACGCCCTCGGCGCGCCAGCGGCGGAGCGTCTCGGCGGCCTGGGCGTTGCGCTCCTCAGGGGTGGCGGCCTCGGGCAGGATCAGCCGGACGATGTTGTACGGGTCGGCGGACTGGAGGTGGTGCAGGCCGTCGGGGCGGACCACGACGTCGTAGGGCGGAGATGTCACGGCGGCCAGGCTGCCGACCCGGTCGGGGTCGTAGCGAAGGCCTCGGAACGGGGTGAGTTCCAGGCCTCGGGGCGCCGTTGCCTTCGAGTGACCTGCAGTGTTCATCCCGGCATCGTACGGGTGTCGGTGCGATGGGGGATGATCGGGGGAAAGCCGTCGAACGAGGAGCGATGCGGAATGAGCCGGAGCGTCAGGACGAGGCCCGAGGGCAGTGGGCAGGCCCTGAGCGAGGCGTACGACACGGCGCTGCTCGACCTCGACGGAGTGGTGTACGCGGGCGGTGAGGCCATCGAGCACGCGGTCCCCTCACTCGCCACGGCGCGCGACGGCGGTATGCGGCTTGCCTACGTGACCAACAACGCGTTGCGCACGCCCGGCGCCGTGGCCGCGCACCTGACCGAGCTGGGCATACCGGCCGAGGCCGGTGACGTCATCACCTCGGCGCAGGCGGTGGCGCGGCTCGTCGCCGAGCAGGTCCCGCAGGGCTCCCGGGTGCTGGTGGTCGGCGGTGAGGGCCTGCGGGTGGCGCTGCGCGAGCACGGTCTCGAGCCGATGGAGTCGGCGGACGACGAGCCGGTGGCGGTCGTGCAGGGGTACGGCGGGCCGGAGCTGGCGTGGGGGCGGTTCGCCGAGGCGAGCTACGCCGTCGCGCGCGGGCTGCCGTGGTTCGCGTCCAACACCGACCTGACGATCCCCAGCGGCCGGGGCATCGCGCCGGGCAACGGTGCGGCGGTGGAGGTCGTACGGATCGCCACCGGTGCCGAGCCGCAGGTGGCGGGCAAGCCGTTGCCGCCGATGCACCGGGAGACGATCCTGCGTACCGGCGCCGAGCGGCCGCTGGTGGTGGGGGACCGGCTGGACACGGACATCGAGGGCGCGTTCAACGGCGGGGTGGACTCGCTGCTGGTGCTCACCGGGGTGACCGACGGGGCGCAGCTCCTGGCGGCGCCGCCGCAGCACCGGCCGACGTACGTGGACGCCGATCTGCGGGGGCTGCTCACCGGGCAGCCCGAGGTCGTCACGGTGGACGGCGGCTTCCGGTGCGGCGGCTGGACGGCGACGGCCGGTGCCGGACGACTGGAGCTGGACGGTGACGGCGAGGCCGTGGACGGGCTGCGGGCGCTGTGCGCGGCGGCCTGGACGTCGGCGGGCGAGGACGCGTGCGGGCTGGACGCGGGGAAGGCGCTGGCCCGGCTGGGTCTGTGACGCCCCGCCGGGCGCGGCGGTCCCCGGGGATCGTGATCGAACTGGAGGGTAGGCTAACCTAACCGGGTGTTGGTCGAGAGTCCCCCCGAACAGCGCGCGGAGACCGCCCCCGCGCCACCGAACCGCCGCGCGATACGCGCCGTCGGTCTGCTCGTCTCGCTCGCGCTGCTGGTGCTCGTCGCGCTGGCGAGCATCGCGGTCGGGGCGAAGGAACTGTCGCTGGAGCAGGTCTGGCACGGGCTGTTCCACGCGTCGGGCACCTACACCGACACCGTCGTGTCCGACCGGCTGTCCCGCACCCTGCTGGGCCTGCTCGCCGGCGCCGCGCTGGGGCTCGCCGGGGCGGTGCTGCAGGCGCTGACCCGCAACCCGCTGGCCGACCCAGGACTCCTCGGCCTCAACGCGGGCGCCTCCGCCGCGGTCGTCACCGCCATCACCTTCTTCGGCGTCACCTCGCTGTCCGGCTACGTGTGGTTCGCGTTCTGCGGGGCGGCCGCGGTCGGCGCGGTGGTGTGGTTCCTCGGCGGCCGCCGGGGCGCGACCCCGGTGCGGCTGGTGCTCGCCGGCACGGCCATCAGTGCCGCGCTCTACGGCTATCTCCAGGCCGTCATGATCCTCGACGACGCCGCGCTCGGCCGGATGCGCTTCTGGACGGTCGGGTCGCTCGCCTCCGGCAGCCCCGAGGCCGTCAAGCAGGTGGTGCCGTTCCTGGTCGTCGGCAGCCTGCTCGCGCTGGCGCTCGCCCGGCCGCTGAACGCCATGGCCATGGGCGACGACACCGCCAAGGCCCTCGGCGCCGACCTCAACCGCACCCGGGCGCTGTCCATGCTGGTCGCCACCATGCTCAGCGGAGCCGCGACCGCAGCGTGCGGGCCGATCGTCTTCGTCGGCCTGATGGTGCCGCACGTCGTGCGTTCCTTCACCGGACCCGACCAGCGCTGGATCCTGCCGTACGCGGCGATCCTGTCGCCGGTGCTGCTGCTCGGCGCCGACGTGCTCGGCCGGATCGTGGCCCGGCCCGCCGAGCTGCAGGTCGGCATCGTCACCGCGATCATCGGCGGCCCGGTCTTCATCTTTCTCGTACGACGGCGGAGGACGGCCCAGCTGTGAAGACCAACCGTGCGGTGCGCGTCCCCGGCGGCCTCTCGGTCCGGCTGGACGTCCGCGCCTTCACCGTCGTCGTGCTCCTGCTGCTGCTGGCGCTCGGCGCGAGCGTGCTGCTCATCGGCACCGGCGACTTCCCGATGTCCGCCTCCGACGTGCTCACCACCCTCGTCGGCCAGGGCAACGCGGGACAGGAGTTCATCGTCACCGAGTTGCGGCTGCCCCGGGTCCTGGTGGGACTCCTGGTCGGCGCCTCGCTCGGGCTCGGCGGCGCGCTGTTCCAGTCCATCTCCCGCAACCCGCTGGGCAGTCCGGACGTGCTGGGTCTCGGGCAGGGCGCCACGGCCGGCGCGCTCACCGTCATCGTGCTGTTCTCCGGCAGCGCCAACCAGGTGGCCCTCGGCGCGCTGGCCGGAGGGCTGATCACCGGCACCGCCATCTACGTCCTCGCCTGGAAGCGCGGCGTGCACGGGTACCGGCTGGTGCTGGTCGGCATCGGTGTCTCCGCGATCGTCACGGCGGTCAACGGCTACCTGCTCACCAAGTCCGACATCGTGGACGCGGCGCGCGCCGTCGTCTGGATGACCGGGTCGCTCGACGGGCGGGACTGGGAGCAGGTGTGGCCACTGCTCGGGCTGTGCGCCGTCCTCGTCCCCGTGGTCCTCGCCAACTCCCGGGCGCTGCGCATGACGGAGATGGGCGACGACGTCTCCAACGCCCTCGGGGTGCGCGTGGAACGCCTCCGGCTGGTGCTGATGCTGTCCGCCGTGCTGCTCACCGCGTCGGCGACCGCCGCCGCCGGACCGGTCAGCTTCGTCGCGCTCACCGCGCCGCAGCTCGCCCGGCGCCTGACCCGCTCGCCCGGCCCCAACCTCGTGGCCGCCATGTGCATGGGCGCGGCCCTGCTGGTCCTCGCGGACTTCGTCTCCCAGCGGGCGTTCGGCGCCGAACAGCTGCCCGTGGGCGTCGTCACCGGCGTGCTCGGCGGTGTCTACCTGCTGTGGCTGCTGGTCACCGAGCGCAGGGCGGGCCGGATATGAGCCCCGCCGGCCCCGACCGCAGCGAGCCGAACCCCCGAAGGAGCACAGTGAACCGCCTGTCCGCCGAGAACGTCACCCTGGCCTACGACCAGCGGGTCATCGCCGAACAGCTGTCCGTGGAGATACCGGACAACTCCTTCACCGTCGTCGTCGGCCCCAACGCCTGCGGCAAGTCCACCCTGCTGCGTGCCCTGTCCCGGATGCTCAAGCCGTCCGAGGGACGGGTCCTGCTGGACGGGCAGGCCATCCACTCGATGCCCGCCAAGAAGGTCGCCCGCACCCTGGGCCTGCTGCCCCAGTCGTCCATCGCGCCCGAGGGCATCACCGTGGGCGACCTGGTGGGCCGCGGCCGCTACCCGCACCAGAGCCTGCTGCGCCAGTGGTCCGCCGAGGACGAGCGGGTCGTCCAGGAGTCGATGGCCCACACCGGCGTAGCCGACCTCGCGGAACGCTACGTCGACGAGCTCTCCGGAGGGCAGCGTCAGCGCGTGTGGATCGCGATGGCCCTCGCCCAGCAGACGCCGCTGCTGCTGCTCGACGAGCCGACCACCTACCTGGACATCCAGCACCAGATCGACGTGCTCGACCTGTGCGCGGACCTGCACGAGCAGGGGCGCACCCTGGTCGCCGTCCTGCACGACCTCAACCACGCCGCCCGGTACGCCACCCACCTCATCGCCCTGCGGGCCGGCCGGGTGGTCGCCCAGGGCGCGCCGAAGGACATCGTCACCGCGGAACTGGTGGAGGAGGTCTTCGGGCTGCGCTGCCAGGTCATCGACGACCCCGAGACGGGAACCCCGCTGGTGGTGCCGGCCGCCCGCGCGTCCCGGGTGAAGGCGGAGGTCACGAAGGTCTGAGCGGAGGTCACGAAGGTCCGAGCGGCGGCCACCAAGGTCGAGCGGCTCCGCGCGGGGACCACGAAGGGCCCGAGGCGGGTGCTAGAGCAGCTTCCTGAGCGTGAACAGGTCGCGCAGCCCCGCCTCCAGCCGCACCCGCCCCGACCCCCACGCCCGCGCGAAGTGCAGCTCCCCGTCGACCAGGGCCACCAGATCGTCGCCCGTCATGGCGAGCCGTATCTGCGCCTTCTCGCGCGGCGGACCGGGGTGGGTCTCCCGCACCCGGATCCGGCCTCCGGTGAGGCGGCCCGCGAAGGTCACGTCCAGGTCCGTGATGTGGCAGCTGACCGACCGGTCCATCGACGCCGCCGCGCGGACGTCCCCCTCGGCGCTCCCCATGGTGTCCGAAAGCTTGTCGAGTGCGGCACGGCACTCCTCGATCGTGGCCATCGCGCACGACGGTACCGCAGCCGTTCGCGGTAGCGTCGAGGCATGAACGACGCAGTGCCGCAGGTGGCGGTCACGGAGCCGGACGCCGGGGCCCGGGGGGACGGGCAGCACGGCCCCGCGGAGCCGGAGCGGACCGCGCCCCGGCCGCCGCAGGACGACGGCCCCGCCGGTCCCGCCCCCCTGGGCGTGCCGCGCACCCCCACCGGACGCGCGGAGATCGACGCCCACGTGGAGCGGCTGGCCGACGCCGACCACCTCACCACCGACGGCCACCTCGAGGTGTACGAGGATGTACACCGGGGGCTGCGCGACGCGCTCACCGCGCTCGACACCCGCCCGGGGCCCCCGCCGGCACAAGGACACAGGAGCTGAACCGAACGTGGCAGGAGTCGCACGCCGCCGTCTCGACGCGGAGCTGGTCCGCCGTAAGCTGGCGCGCTCGCGCGAGCACGCCAGCCAGCTGATCGCCGCCGGGCGGGTCAGCGTGGGCAGGACGGTGGCGACCAAGCCCGCCACCCAGGTGGAGACCGCGGCCGCCATCGTGGTCGTCGAGGACGCGGGCGACCCGGACTACGTCTCGCGCGGTGGTCACAAACTGGCCGGTGCCCTGGACGCCTTCGTGCCGCTGGGGCTGGTCGTCGAAGGCCGGCGGGCGCTCGACGCCGGCGCCTCCACCGGCGGTTTCACCGATGTGCTGCTGCGGGCCGGGGCCGCGCACGTGGTCGCGGTCGACGTCGGATACGGCCAGCTCGCGTGGCCTCTGCAGAAAGATGAACGCGTGACCGTCAAGGACCGTACGAACGTACGGGAGTTGACGCTCGAGGTCATCGATGGGGAGCCAGTGGATCTTGTCGTGGGGGATCTGTCGTTCATCCCGCTCGGCCTGGTGCTGCCCGCTCTGAAGCGGTGCGTGACGCCGGACGCCGATCTGGTGATGATGGTGAAACCGCAGTTCGAGGTGGGCAAGGAGCGGCTGGGCAGCGGCGGTGTCGTGCGCAGCCCGCAGCTGCGCGCCGAGGCCGTCCGAGGGGTGGCCGCCAGGGCCTGGGAGCTGGGGCTCGGGGCGAAGGGCGTGACGGCAAGTCCGCTGCCCGGACCCTCGGGGAATGTCGAATACTTTCTGTGGCTGCGGGCCGGGGCACCGGAACTGGACCCGGCCGATGTTGACCGTGCTGTGGCGGAGGGGCCGCGTTGACGCAGAACCGAGCTCGTACTGTTTTCCTGCTGGCCCACACCGGGCGCGCCGCGGCCATCCGCAGCGCCGAACTGGTGGTCAAGGGCCTGCTGCGGTCGGGACTGGGGGTGCGGGTCCTGGAGGAAGAGGCCCGCGACTTGCCGCTCCCGGGCGACGTGGAGACGGTCAAGGAGGCCACCCCGCAGTGCCTGGACGACTGCGAGCTGCTGATCGTCCTCGGCGGTGACGGAACGCTGCTGCGCGGCGCCGAGTTCGCCCGCGCCTCCGGGGTGCCGATGCTCGGGGTCAACCTCGGCAGCGTGGGCTTCCTCGCCGAGGCCGAGCGGGACGACCTGGAGAAGGTCGTCGACCGGGTGGTGAGCCGGGCGTACGAGGTCGAGGAGCGGATGACCGTCGACGTCGTGGTCCACCGCAACGGCGACATCGTGCACACCGACTGGGCGCTGAACGAGGCGGCCGTGCAGAAGGTGTCCGCCGAGCGGATGCTGGAGGTCGTCCTGGAGATCGACGGGCGGCCGGTGACCGGCTTCGGCTGCGACGGCATCGTGTGCGCCACGCCCACCGGGTCCACCGCGTACGCGTTCTCCGCGGGCGGGCCCGTGGTGTGGCCGGAGGTCGAGGCGCTGCTGATGGTGCCGATCAGCGCGCACGCGCTGTTCGCCAAGCCGCTGGTGACGTCGCCGAACTCGGTGCTGGCGGTGGAGGTGCTGCCGCACGTGCCGCCGGGGGTGCTGTGGTGCGACGGGCGGCGGACCGTCGAGCTGCCGGCGGGCGCGCGGGTGGAAGTGCGGCGGGGGGCTGTGCCGGTGCGGTTGGCTCGGCTGCATCATGCTTCCTTCACCGACCGGCTGGTAGCGAAGTTCGCCTTGCCCGTGTCCGGGTGGCGGGGGGCGCCGCAGTAGCGGTCTCGATGGGGGTGGTTGCCTGAGCGTGGGCGGCGGCGGGTGGTTCGTGGCCTGTCGCGCCGTTGCCCGCGCCCCTGCAGGAGGGGACACTCCCGTGGGTGACAAAGGCGGGGCGGTCGCATCCCGCAGCGTCGACCTCGTAAGGTCGGTGTCGTGCTAGAGGAGATGCGGATACGGTCGCTCGGTGTCATCGACGATGCCGTCGTCGAGCTGTCACCAGGCTTCACCGCCGTCACCGGTGAGACGGGTGCGGGCAAGACCATGGTGGTCACCAGCCTGGGCCTGCTGCTGGGCGGACGCGCGGATGCGGCGCTGGTGCGGATCGGCGCGCGCAACGCCGTGGTCGAGGGACGGATCGCCGTGCCCGACGGTTCGGCGGCCGTGGTGCGCGCCGAGGAGGCCGGGGCCGAGCTCGACGAGGGGACGCTGCTGGTCAGCCGTACCGTCTCGGCCGAGGGTCGGTCGCGGGCGCATCTGGGCGGTCGGAGCGTGCCCGTGGGGCTGCTGGCCGAGCTGGCCGACGACCTGGTGGCCGTGCACGGGCAGAGCGACCAGCAGGGTCTGCTGAAGCTGTCCCGGCAGCGGCAGGCGCTCGACCGGTACGCGGGCTACGCGGTCGCCGTGCCGCTCGGCAAGTACACGGAGGCGTACAAGCGGCTGCGGGCCGTCACCACCGAGCTCGAGGAGATCACCACCCGTGCGCGGGAGCGGGCCCAGGAGGCCGACCTGCTGCGCTTCGGGCTGGAGGAGATCGCCGCCGTCGAGCCCCGCGCGGGCGAGGACACGGAGCTCGCGGAGGAGGCCGGGCGGCTCGGGCACGCCGAGGCGCTGGCGTCGGCCGCCGCGGTCGCGCACGCCGCGCTCGCGGGCAATCCGGAGGACCCCGAGGGCGTCGACGCCGGGACGCTCGTGGCGGGCGCCCAGCGGGCCCTGGAGGCGGTACGGGCGCACGACCCGGCGCTGGCCGCGCTGACCGACCGCATCGGCGAGATCGGCATCCTGCTGCGGGACGTGGCGGGCGAGCTGGCCGGTTACGCCGACGACCTGGACGCCGATCCGCTGCGGCTGGCGGCGGTCGAGGAGCGGCGGGCGGCGCTCACCGCGCTGACCCGCAAGTACGGCCAGGACGTCGCCGAGGTGCTGGCCTGGGCGGAGCGGAGCGCCGCACGGCTCACCGACCTGGAGGGCGACGACGAGCGGATCGGGGAGCTGACCGCCGAGCGTGACGGGCTGCGGGCCGAACTGGGCGTGCTGGCGCAGGAGTTGTCGGAGGCCCGGGCGGAGGCGGCGGAGCGGTTCGCGGCGGCCGTGACGGAGGAGCTGGCGTCGCTCGCGATGCCGCACGCGCGCGTGTCGTTCGACATCCGGCAGACCGAGGACCCCGAGGGCGTCGAGGTGAACGGGCGCACGGTGGCGTACGGGCCGTCGGGCGTGGACGAGGTGGAGCTGCTGCTGGCCCCGCACCCCGGGGCGCCGCCCCGGCCGATCGCCAAGGGCGCGTCGGGCGGTGAGCTGTCGCGCGTGATGCTGGCCGTGGAGGTCGTGTTCGCGGGGACCGACCCGGTGCCGACGTACCTCTTCGACGAGGTGGACGCCGGCGTCGGCGGCAAGGCGGCGGTGGAGATCGGCCGGCGCCTTGCCCGTCTGGCGAAGAAGGCTCAGGTCGTGGTCGTCACGCATCTGCCGCAGGTGGCCGCGTTCGCCGACCGGCAGCTGCTGGTGGAGAAGACGAACGACGGCTCGGTCACCCGGTCCGGCGTGAAGGTGCTCGAAGGCGAGGACCGCGTGCGGGAGCTGTCCCGGATGCTGGCCGGCCAGGAGGACTCCGAGACGGCCCGGGCGCACGCGGAGGAGCTGCTGGCGGCGGCCCGCGGGGACGGCTAGCCCCACCGGAAGGCAAAGTTCCGTCATCCGTACGGGTGATGTGGCGTCCCGTGTGGACACGGGCGTACGCCCGCGCGTTTCCCGGAACGGCCGTGTGTCCTGGCATGCTTGACGGAGTACGCGGAGGACGCCGCGCGGTACACCCCTCCGCGGGATCCTTCGGTACGTTCGTCGTGACCGTCCGACCCGAACCAGGAGCCCGGCCACGTGACCCCCGTGAGCAGCCACGCATCGCACGGCCAGTCGTCGCTGCGCACCGTGCAGGTGCTGGGCGGCGGCAACGCCGCCAGCGGCGCGCACGTGCGCTCGCTGGCCGCGGGGCTCGTCGCGCGGGGCGTGCGGGTCACGGTGTGCGCCCCCGTGGAGGCCGACCACGCTTACGACTTCACCGGGGTCGGGGCCGAGCACGTGCACGTGCCGCGCAGCAGCGACCCGGGGTCGGTGGCCGCGCTGCGTGCCGCCTGCTCGGGCGCCGACCTGGTGCACGCGCACGGGCTGCACGCCTCGTTCCGTACCGCCCTGGCGCTCAGCGGGCGGCAGACCCCGTTCGTCGTCACCTGGCACGACCGGGCGCACGCCGACGGCCCGCGCGCCCATTTCCTGCGTGTGCTGGAACGGCGGGTCGTCCGCGCGGCCACCGTGGTGCTGGGGACGACCTCGGCGCTGGTGGACCGGGCCCGCCGTTCGGGAGCGCGTGACGCGCGGCTGGCCGCGGTGTCCCTGCCCGGCCCCCGCAGCGCGCCGGCGCCGGACGAGGCCGACCGGCTGCGGCCGAAGGCGCGGGCCGAACTCGGCGCGGTGGAGCGCCCGTTGATCATCGCGGTCGGCTCCCTGGAACGGCACCGCGGCTACGACGACCTGCTGGACGCCGCGCACGCCTGGCGTCTCCTCGATCCGGTGCCGCTGGTGGTGATCGCGGGGGAGGGGCCGCTGCACGGCGAACTGCGGCGCCGGATCGAGGACGAGGAACTGCCGGTCCTGCTGGCCGGCCCGCGTGAGGACGTCCCCGACCTGCTCGCCGCGGCCGACGTGGCCGTGCTGCCGAGCCGCCGGGAGGAGGCGCGCTCGCCGTTCGCCCAGGAGGCCCTGCACGCGCGCGTACCGCTGGTCGCCACCCGGGTGGGCGGTGTTCCCGAACTCGTCGGCGACGCCGCCGAGCTCGTGCCCCGGGGCAACGCGCGGGCGCTCGCCGACGCCGTGACCCGCCTGCTGGAGGACCCCGGACGGCGCGCGCTGCTGGCGGAGCGGGGCCCGAAGCAGGCCGCGACCTGGCCGACCGAGGACCAGACGGTCACCCAGGTGCTCAGCGTCTACGACGAGTTGACCCGGCCCCGGCCACTGACCTGACCCTCGCGGACAGCGCCCCGTGGGTCAGGGCACGTGCCGCCGCGCCCGCAGGGCCAGGCTCAACGTCAGCACCGTCTGCGGGTCGTCGAGGTCCGTGCCCAGCAACTCCCCGATGCGGGCCAGCCGGTTGTAGAGCGTCTGCCGGTTCAGGTGCAGTTCCCGCGCCGTCTCCGCCTTGCGTCCGGCGTGCGCCAGATACGTCTCCAGCGTGGGCAGCAGCGCGGGCCGCGAGCGCCGGTCGTGCTCCAGGACCGGACCGATCGCCCGGTCCACGAAGTCCGCCAGGTCCGGATGGTCGCGCAGCCGCCACAGCAGCAGGTCGATGTCCAGCCGCCGTGCGTCGTACCAAGGGCGCTCGGGCAGGCCCTGTGCCGCCGTCGCCGTCTCCACCGCGTGCCGCAGCCCGGCCGGGACCGCCGCCCAGCCGCCGGCCGGGCCGACCACCACCACGGGCGGCCGTCCGCCCGGCCTGAGCATCCCCGCGCGCTCCACACCGGCGCGCAGCGCGGCCGCCACCCGGTCCGCGGCGGACGGCCGGTCCGCCTCCGCGCGCAGGCCGAGCAGCAGCGGCACACGCCCCTCGACCGGCCGCACACCGAGCAGCACGGGCACGCCGACCGACGACAGTTCCTCGCCCACCGCGCGGGCCAGCACCGCCCAGCCGCCGCTCTGCGGCGACAGCGTGTCGCCGAGCCGCATGACGACCGGGAGCAGCGGTCCCCGGCCGGGCTTGAAGCCCAGGACGCGGGCCTGAGCGGGCGCGTCCTCGGCGGTGGTCCGGCCCTCGGCGAGGTCGGTGAGGAAGTCACCGCGGCCCCGCGCCGCCAGTTCCTCCTCCTGGCGCGCCTGCATCAGCACCACGGCGAGGATGCCCGCGGCCCGCTCGGCCGCCATCCGGTGCACCGGCTCCGGCGCGCTGCGCACCGGCAGCAGCGCCAGGCGCGCGCGGACACCGCCGCTGCCGGGGCCCCCGCCGGGCACGTCCACGAGGACCGAACCGGCCGGCGGGTCGTCGCGCTGCCGGTCGCGCAGCCCCTCCCACACCTGGAGCGGGTCCGCGCCCTCGGGGCCCTCGCCGGCCGCGTACAGCAGCTGCCCGTCGGTGGTCTCCAGGAACACGGGGTTGCCGGTGAACCCGGCGAGGATCTCCAGGACCTGGGGCACGCCCCCGCCGCCGAGGAGCGCCTCGGTGCAGCGGCGGTGCACCTCCTCCGCGCGCTGCAGCAGCGCGTAGTGCCCGTTGACGATCTCGGTGTGGATCTCCTCGGTGACCGTAACGAACGGCACCTCGCGGTGCAGCTGGACCAGCGGCAGCCCGGCGGCGCGGGCCGCGTCGACCAGGGCGGCGGGCAGCCGGGTGAAGCGCGGGCCGAGCTCGACGACCAGGGCCGCGATGCCCCGGTCCGCCAGCGTGCGCACGAAGGCCCGCTGGTCGGCCGGGCGGGTACCGAGCCCGTACCCGGTGGTCAGCAGGAGCTCGCCGCCCTTGAGCAGGGAGGCGATGTTGGGCACCTCACCCGCGTGCACCCAGCGCACCGTGCGCCCCAGCCGCTCGGCACCGGCGAGGACCTCCGGGAGGCCGCTGCGCAGGCCGGGGAGTTCCAGGGCGCGCTGCACGGTGATGCCCGAGGGCGGGGGTGTGCGGGGGGTGCTCATGCAGCGGACGGTACCCGGGGGTGTGTCCCGTGCACACGTCCGGCCTGCACATGTCCTTCACGAACGGCGCCGGCGCGGCCCCGCACCGGCATGCCGCCCGCCCACCGCCGGCCGGCGCTCCCGCCCCCGGCCCGGACCAGGGGCGGGCGTCCGCGTCAGCCCCCGTACGCCCCCGACGCCGTCAGGCGCAGGGCCGTGTCGATGAGCGGGACGTGGCTGAAGGCCTGCGGGAAGTTGCCCACCTGGCGCTGCAGGCGCGGGTCCCACTCCTCTGCCAGCAGACCGAGGTCGTTGCGCAGCGAGAGCAGCTTCTCGAACAGCTTCCGCGCCTCGTCCACCCGGCCGATCATCGCCAGGTCGTCGGCCATCCAGAACGAGCAGGCGAGGAACGCGCCCTCGTCGCCCGGCAGGCCGTCCACGCCCTCGTCCACGCCCTCGGTCGGGTAGCGCAGGATGAAGCCGTCGGAGGTGGACAGCTCGCGCTGGATCGCCTCGACGGTGCCGATGACCCGCTTGTCGTCCGGCGGCAGGAAACCCACCTGGGGGATCAGCAGCAGCGCCGCGTCCAGCTCCTTGGAGCCGTAGGACTGCGTGAACGTGTTGCGTTCCTTGTCGTAGCCCTTCTCGCACACGTCCCGGTGGATGTCGTCGCGCAGGTGCTTCCACTCCTCCAGCGGGCCGTCGGCGTCGCCGGACTCGATGAGCTTGATGGTGCGGTCGACGGCGACCCAGGCCATCACCTTGGAGTGCACGAAGTGGCGGCGCGGGCCGCGCACCTCCCAGATGCCCTCGTCCGGCTCCTGCCAGTGCTTCTCCAGGTACTGGATCAGCTTGAGCTGGAGCAGCGAGGCGTAATCGTTGCGCGCGAGACCGGTCATGTGGGCCAGGTGCAGGGCCTCGGTGACCTCGCCGTACACGTCCAGCTGGAGCTGGTGCGCCGCGCCGTTGCCCACCCGGACGGGCGCCGACGTCTCGTAGCCGGGCAGCCAGTCCAGCTCCGCCTCGCCGAGCTCGCGCTCGCCGGCGATGCCGTACATGATCTGCAGGTTCTCCGGGTCGCCCGCCACCGCGCGCAGCAGCCACTCGCGCCAGGCGCGGGCCTCCTCGCGGTAGCCGGTGCGCAGCAGCGAGGACAGGGTGATCGCCGCGTCCCGCAGCCAGGTGTAGCGGTAGTCCCAGTTGCGGACGCCGCCGATGTCCTCGGGCAGCGAGGTGGTGGGCGCGGCGACGATGCCGCCGGTCGGGGCGTACGTCAGCGCCTTGAGCGTGATCAGGGAGCGGATCACGGCCTCGCGGTAAGGACCGTGGTACGTACAGTGCTCGACCCACTCGCGCCAGAAGTCCTCGGTGGCCTCCAGGGACTGCTCCGGCTCCGGCAGCGCCGGGGGCTGCTTGTGGGACGGTTCCCAGGAGATGGCGAAGGCGACCCGGTCACCCGGCGCGACGGTGAAGTCCGAGTACGTGGTCAGATCCTCGCCGTAGGTCTCGGCGGACGTGTCGAACCACACGGAGTCCGGGCCGGCCACGGCGACCGTACGGCCCTCGTGGCGGTGCACCCAGGGCACCACACGGCCGTAGGAGAAGCGCATCCGCAGCGCCGAGCGCATGGGGACCCGGCCCGAGACGCCCTCCACGATGCGGATCAGCTGCGGGGCGCCGTCGCGCGGGGGCATGAAATCCGTCACGCGGACCGTGCCGCGGTTGGTCTCCCACTCGGATTCCAGGATCAGGGAGTCGCCCCGGTAGCGCCGCCGGGTCGCCGCGGGCGGCTCCGCGTCGTCGGCGTGCGCGGGACCCAGCCGCCAGAAGCCGTGTTCCTCGGTTCCCAGCAGCCCGGCGAAGATGGCGTGCGAGTCGAAGCGCGGCAGGCACAGCCAGTCGACCGTGCCGTCCCGGCAGACCAGCGCTGCGGTCTGCATGTCTCCGATGAGTGCGTAGTCTTCGATGCGCCCGGCCACGTGCATCTCCAGTCGAACGGCCACGTCACCCCGCAAGGGGGCTGTCGCTAGTGCGGTCAAGGGGGGGTCTTGCAATGCGTCGTTGAGCTGTGAAGCAAAGCAGTCGCTCAGCCGTGAATGCAAAGCGCCAATCTTTACTCAACGAACTGCCGAGCTCACGTTGTTCCGGAACTTACGGGCGGGGGTGGTGCCGTTCGGCCGGCCGGGCTCGGCAGCGAGTGTCCGAGCAGGATACGACGCACGTAGATGATCTGTGTGCCGCTCGCGACAACGCGCCTCCGCCGAACGAGTGGCCCACGGGTGAGGGTCCCGTGTGTGATACATGCTGCGTGCCGCCTTGTGCGCGGAGCGTGGCCGTCAGCCGTTCCCCCGCGGCGCTGATACGCTGGTAGCCCGTGGACCGGTGGGCGAGAAACCCCGGAACCGCACCCACAGACCGCGACCACGGGAGCCCCCTCTTGGCCATGCCGCCCGCTGCTTTCCGAAACAGCACAGCTTCGACGACCAAGCACATCTTCGTCACCGGGGGTGTCGCCTCCTCTCTCGGCAAGGGTCTGACCGCCTCCAGCCTCGGCATGCTGCTCAAGGCCCGCGGTCTGCGCGTCGTGATGCAGAAGCTCGATCCGTACCTCAACGTCGACCCCGGCACGATGAACCCCTTCCAGCACGGTGAGGTGTTCGTCACCAACGACGGCGCCGAGACCGACCTGGACATCGGCCACTACGAGCGCTTCCTCGACCGCGACCTGGACGGCTCCGCCAACGTCACCACGGGCCAGGTCTACTCCACGGTCATCGCCAAGGAGCGGCGCGGCGAGTACCTGGGCGACACCGTGCAGGTCATCCCGCACATCACCAACGAGATCAAGCACCGCATCCGGCGCATGGCGACCGACGAGGTCGACGTCGTGATCACCGAGGTCGGCGGCACGGTCGGCGACATCGAGTCGCTGCCCTTCCTGGAGACGGTCCGCCAGGTGCGGCACGAGGTCGGCCGCGACAACGTGTTCGTGGTCCACATCTCTCTCCTGCCCTACATCGGCCCCTCCGGTGAGCTGAAGACCAAGCCGACCCAGCACTCGGTGGCGGCGCTGCGCAACATCGGTATCCAGCCGGACGCCATCGTGCTGCGCTGCGACCGCGAGGTGCCCACCGCGATCAAGCGCAAGATCTCGCTGATGTGCGACGTCGACGAGGCCGCCGTGGTCGCCTGCCCCGACGCCCGCTCCATCTACGACATCCCGAAGACCGTGCACGGCGAGGGCCTGGACGCCTATGTGGTCCGCAAGCTGGACCTGCCCTTCCGTGACGTCGACTGGACGACCTGGGACGACCTGCTGGACCGGGTCCACAACCCCGACCACGAGATCACCCTGGCCCTGGTCGGCAAGTACATCGACCTGCCGGACGCCTACCTGTCGGTCACCGAGGCGCTGCGCGCCGGCGGCTTCGCCAACAAGGCCCGCGTGAAGATCAAGTGGGTCACCTCCGACGACTGCAAGACCCCGACGGGCGCCCAGGCGCAGCTCGGTGACGTCGACGGCATCTGCATCCCCGGCGGCTTCGGCGACCGCGGTGTGCTGGGCAAGGTCGGCGCGATCAAGTTCGCCCGCGAGAACGGCATCCCGCTGCTGGGCCTCTGCCTCGGCCTGCAGTGCATCGTGATCGAGGCCGCGCGGAGCCTGGCGGACATCTCCGACGCCAACTCCACCGAGTTCGACCCGGCCACCTCCCACCCGGTGATCTCCACCATGGCCGAGCAGCTCGACATCGTCGCCGGTGAGGGCGACATGGGCGGCACCATGCGGCTCGGCATGTACCCGGCCAAGCTGGCCGAGGGCTCCATCGTGCGCGAGGTGTACGACGGCAAGGAGTACGTCGAGGAGCGTCACCGGCACCGCTACGAGGTGAACAACGCCTACCGCGCGGAGCTGGAGAAGAAGGCGGGCCTGGTTTTCTCCGGCACCTCGCCCGACGGCAAGCTCGTCGAGTACGTCGAGTACCCGCGTGACGTCCACCCCTACCTGGTCGCCACCCAGGCGCACCCGGAGCTGCGGTCGCGTCCGACCCGCCCGCACCCGCTCTTCGCCGGACTGGTGAAGGCCGCGGTCGAGCGGAAGATCTCGAAGTAACACGCCCAGTTGTACGGTTGCCGGGGTGCGAATCTTCAACGGTTCGCGCCCCGGCTGCTTTTCCGCAGGCCATGGCAGGACCGCTTCACTTCGGAAGGACAGGCATGACGATCAAGGACACTCCGGAGGAGTGGGAGATCCGCGGGACGAAGACCCCCTTCACGGGCAAGAAGACGTCCGTCCGCACGGACGAGGTCGTCATGCCCGGGGGCGCCGTGGTCAGCCGCGACTACCAGGTCCACCCGGGTTCCGTGGCCGTCCTCGCCCTCGACGACGCAGACCGGGTCGTGGTGCTGCGCCAGTACCGGCACCCGGTGCGCCAGAAGCTGTGGGAGATCCCGGCCGGCCTGCTCGACGTCCCCGGCGAGAACCCGCTGCACGCCGCCCAGCGCGAGCTGTACGAGGAGGCGCACGTCAAGGCGGAGGACTGGCGGGTGCTGGCCGACGTCTACACGACGCCCGGCGGCTGCGACGAGGCCGTACGGATCTTCCTGGCCCGCGGGTTGTCGGAGGCCGAGGGTGACCGCTTCGCGGTGGAGGACGAGGAGGCCGACATGGAGCTGTCCCGGGTCCCCGTCGACGAGCTGGTGCGCGGGGTGCTGGCCGGTGACCTGCACAACAACTGCCTGGTGGTGGGCGCGCTGTCCCTGGTCGCCGCCCGCGCCGGTGACGGCCTGGACGCCCTGCGTCCGGCGGAGGCGCCGTGGCCGGCCCGGCCGTTCGAGGCGTGACGCCGTCCGGCGGCTGAAGCCAGTCGGATACGTCGCCGTCCGGGGGCTGCGGCCCGTCGTGGCACGTGGCCGTCCGAGGCCGGACGTCAGGCGGGGCAAGGACCGTCCGGGGGCTGAAGCACGTCGGGGCGTGACGACGTCCGAGGGCTCGTCGAGCCCACGCGACGTGAAGCCGTCCCCCGCGACTCGCACCCGTAGGGGGTGTAACTCCTACGATCTGTTGATCCGATCGAGGGAGTCTCGTCCTCCGCGCCGCGCTCCTCACGGTACGTCGCAGAGCGTGAACTAGGCTCTGGAAAACGCCCGAACCGGAGACCCGGCGGGCTTGCGCGTGCGGTGGGACGGGAGTGTGGCCCGTGACGGATCAGGCGGTGGACCCGGACGGTGTGCGGCTCCCTCGGGACGCTGCCCCGGAAGGTCGATTCCTCGGCCGTACCAGGGAGTTGAAGGAGCTGCTCGCCGACATCGAGCGAGCCGGACTCGACACCCTCTCCGGCCGCAAGGCCCCCCGCGCACGGGTGCTCCTCATCGCGGGCCGGCCCGGCTCCGGCCGGTCGGCCCTCGCCGAGGAACTGGTCCGCCGGGTCACCGGCCGTTACCCCGACGGGGTACTGCGCCTCCGGCTCAGCGACCCCGACGGCACGCCCGTACCGGTCGGGCGCGCCGCACGCGAACTGCTCGAGGCGCTGGACGAGCCCGCTCCCGCCGGCGCCCCCGAGGACGAACTCGGGGAGGCGCTGCGCGCCGCCCTGGCCGACCGCCGCGCGGTGCTGCTGCTCGACGACGCCGCCGATGCCGGACAGGTCGACGCCCTGCTCCCGGACAACCCCGACTGCCTCGCCGTCACCGTCTCCTCGGGCCCGCTCACCGGTATCGCCGACGTCCGCCCCTGCACCCTGGGCGGCCTCGACACCAAGTCCGGCGTGGAACTGCTGTCGCGGTTCACCGGTTCCGTGCGCATCACCGTCGACCCGCGCGCCGCCGAGCGCCTCGCCGAGCAGTGCCAGGGTCAGCCCGCCGCGCTGGTGCTGGCCGGCGGCTGGCTCGCGGCCCGGCCCAAGGCCGCCGTCGCCGACCTCGCCAAGCAGCTGCACACCGATCCCGGTGCCGAGCCCGTCGTCGCCCGGCTGCTGCGCCTGGTGCACGACTCGCTGCCACAGGCCGCCGCTCGCACCCTGCGCCTGCTCGCCCTCGCCCCGGCCGGACTGGCCGACCCGCACACCGCCGCCGCGCTCACCGGCTGCTCGGTGGAGGCCGCCCACACCACCCTGGACGACTTCGCCGCCCACGGCCTGCTGCACTCGGTGGGGTCCTCCGTGCCGCAGTACCGGGTACCCGGCTGCCTGCACGGCGAGCTGGGCCGGCTCGCCGCCGACCACGAGCGGCCCGCCGAGCTGCAGCTGGCCCGCGCCCGCATGCTGGAGCGCACCGTGCGCCTGTTCCAGTCCTGCCGCGCGATCACCGAGACCGACAGCCCCGAGGCCCGCGAGAAACTCCTCGCCCTGCCGCCCCCGCTGCGCTTTTCCGCCCCCCGCGCCGCCGCCGACTGGCTGCGGCTGCGCAGGCCCGCCCTGCTGGCCAGCGCCCGGCTCGCGGTCGCCGACGGGGAGCTGGACACCCTGGCCCGGCGGCTGATGTCCCAGCTGGTGCGGGCCATGGTCGCCCACTTCGGCACCCGGGCCGCCGCCGGCGACCTCTACGACATCCACAACCTGGTCCTCGACGTGGCCGAGCGCCGGAACCTCCCCCGCGAGCGCGCCGCCGCCCTGCTGAACCTCGGTGACCTCGACGCGCGGACCGGGCGTACGGCGGAGGCGCTGGTGCGGTACCGGGCAGCGCTGGACGCCGGACGCGAGGCGAACGACCCGTACGCCACCGGACGCGCGATGGAATCCGTAGGCGGCGCGCACCTGGACCGCGGGGACTACGACCGGGCGGCGGACTGGTTCGGCCGCGCCCTCGCCGAGCGGCTGGCCCGGGGCGAGGGCCCCGAGGCCGCCCGGCTCTACGGACGTATCGGCGCCGCCCACACCTACGCGGGCCGCTACGGCGAGGCGCTGCGCGACTGGCGCGCGGCCGTCGCAGGGCACCGCCGGGACGGCGACGTGGCCGCGCAGGCGCGGGCGTTGAGCGAACTGGCCCGGGTGCAGGAGTACGCGGGCCGGCTGGAGGAGTCGCTGCGCACCTGCCGGGAGGCCGTGGAGTGGGCGCGCCGGGCCGAGGACACCCGGCTTCAGGCCGCGCTGCACCTGCGTCTGGCCGACTCCTTCGAGCGGCTCGGCGACTCCGCCTCCGCCGCGCTGCACCGCACCACGGCGGAGCACATGCTGGCCGAAGAGGCCCCGGAGAGCGACTCCGAGCCGGAACACGGCGCTAACGCCTGCGAAATCCGTGGCGCTTCCGCAGAAGATTGATGCAATGGAAGGCTAGACAGCAGGAACACCTTCATTAAACTGGCTCTGCCGCACCATCTCCTGCGGTCTCTCCCGGTGTGCCCGTGCGTGCCCGGGTATGTGTAGTGATATCCCCACATCCTCTGAGCCAAGGACCGTGATCCACGTGAAGGTCGGCATCCCCCGCGAGGTCAAGAACAACGAGTTCCGGGTGGCCATCACCCCCGCCGGCGTGCACGAGCTCGTGCGCCACGGCCACCAGGTCGTCATCGAGCGCGGCGCCGGTGTCGGCTCCTCGATCCCGGACGGCGAGTACATCGCCGCGGGCGGGCAGATCCTGGACACCGCCGACGAGGTCTGGGCCGCCGCCGACCTGCTGCTGAAGGTCAAGGAGCCGGTCGCGGAGGAGTACCACCGCCTGCGCAAGGACCAGACCCTCTTCACCTACCTGCACCTGGCCGCGTCCAAGGAGTGCACGGACGCCCTCCTGGAGTCCGGCACCACCGCCATCGCCTACGAGACCGTCGAGCTGCCCAGCCGGGCGCTGCCGCTGCTCGCCCCGATGTCCGAGGTCGCGGGCCGGCTGTCCACCCAGGTCGGCGCCTACCACCTGATGCGCGCCCACGGCGGACGCGGGGTGCTGCCCGGCGGCGTCCCCGGTGTGCTGGCCGGCCGCGCGGTCGTCATCGGCGCCGGCGTCTCCGGCTGGAACGCCGCGCAGATCGCCATCGGCATGGGCTTCCACGTGACCCTGCTCGACAAGGACATCAACAAGCTCAAGGAGGCCGACAAGGTCTTCGGTACGCGCATCCAGACCGTCGTCTCCAACGCCTTCGAGCTGGAGAAGGCCTGCCTGGAGGCCGACCTCGTGATCGGCGCGGTGCTGGTCCCCGGCGCCAAGGCGCCGAAGCTGGTCACCAACGAGCTGGTCTCCCGGATGAAGGCCGGAAGTGTCCTTGTCGACATCGCGATCGACCAGGGCGGCTGCTTCGAGGACTCCCGTCCGACGACGCACGCCGAGCCGACCTTCAAGGTCCACGAGTCGGTCTTCTACTGCGTCGCCAACATGCCCGGCGCGGTGCCCAACACCTCGACCTACGCGCTCACCAACGCCACGCTGCCGTACATCGTCGAACTCGCCAACCGCGGCTGGGTGGAGGCGCTGCGCCGGGACCCGGCGCTCGCCAAGGGCCTCAACACGCATGACGGCAAGGTCGTTTACCGCGAGGTCGCCGAGGCGCACGGACTGGAGCACGTGGAGCTCGCCTCGCTGCTCGGCTGATCCGTCCGGGACGGTAAGTCGACCAAGTCACGGACCCGCAAAGGCGATACGTCAACATCGGACGTCAACGCCTCGCACCAGGCCGGACCTTGCCCGCCAAGGTCCGGCCGGATGTGTGTATGGTCACGTCCTGGTTCAGGGGCAACTCGCCTCGAACGTAACCGTTCTACCGATTCGCACACCCGTGAAACCTGCCGTGCGACGGCCGTACGCCCTTGACAGAGGGGTGTTTCATTACCGACACATCGTGCCGGGTCCGGCGGATTGTGTTGCTGCGGACGGCCGACACGCCATAGAGTCGCCAACCGTCGGCATGGTGCCACGCTGACCTGTCTAGAAGTTTCCTGGTCACCAAGGAGGTAAGACGACTTGTGAATGAGTCGACATTTACTCCCGGGGGTGGTCAACCAGGAATGCCTGCGCCGGGCCAGGGGTCCGCGGGATTCGCTGCTGTCGGCTCCGTCGCTGTGCGCACCTTCGCAGCCCACCAGAGTCACGCAACTCCAGGAGTGACTCGCCCAGCACACCAGAGCATGGATGGCCATCACGTGAACGCCATGGCCGGCGACGGAAGTGGCGCGCCCCACAACCATTTCGCCGACTACGACGAACTGCCCGAGGGGCACTTCTACGACCCCGACGCCGAGTACGAGCCCGATCCGGAGTACGCGGCCACGCTCGCGCCCGACGCGGCACGGCAGCGCCGTGAGCGCATCGGCCCGACCGGGCGCCCGCTGCCGTACTTCCCGATCCCCGGCCCGCTGACCGACCACGGACCCGCGAAGATCATCGCGATGTGCAACCAGAAGGGCGGCGTCGGCAAGACCACGTCGACCATCAACCTGGGTGCCGCGCTCGCGGAGTACGGACGCCGGGTGCTGCTCGTCGACTTCGACCCGCAGGGCGCGCTGTCGGTCGGACTCGGCGTCAACCCGATGGAACTCGACCTCACCGTCTACAACCTGCTCATGGAGCGGGGCATGGCGGCCGACGAGGTGCTGCTGAAGACCGCGGTCCCCAACATGGACCTGCTGCCCAGCAACATCGACCTGTCGGCGGCCGAGGTCCAGCTGGTGAGCGAGGTCGCGCGCGAGTCGACGCTGCAGCGGGCGCTGAAGCCGCTGATGGACGACTACGACTACATCGTCATCGACTGCCAGCCCTCGCTCGGTCTGCTCACGGTGAACGCGCTCACCGCGGCGCACAAGGTGATCGTGCCGCTGGAGTGCGAGTTCTTCGCGCTGCGCGGTGTGGCCCTGCTGACCGAGACGATCGAGAAGGTCCAGGAGCGGCTCAACCCGGAGCTGGAGCTCGACGGCATCCTCGCCACCATGTACGACTCGCGCACGGTGCACAGCCGTGAGGTGCTCGCGCGGGTGGTCGAGGCGTTCGACGACCACGTCTACCACACGGTCATCGGGCGCACGGTCCGCTTCCCGGAGACCACGGTCGCCGGTGAGCCGATCACCACGTACGCGTCCAACTCCGTCGGTGCCGCCGCCTATCGCCAGCTCGCCAGGGAGGTGCTCGCCCGGTGTCACGCCGAGTGAGTCTGCCGGGGGCCGACGAACTCTTCCGTACGACAGGGGGGATGGCGCTTCAGGCGTCCACCCCCAGGCGCGGCGGCGACGCCCGGGTCCCCGCTCCCGCGGGGGAGGGCGACGCTGCCGCGGCCGCCCGCGAGGACGCGCCGCAGTCGGTGCCCGCGCAGGGCGGCGACGGCGAGGGCGCGGAGCACGCCGCGGCCGACGTGGAACCGGCCGAGGCCGGGGAGTCCCGCAGCCGGGGCGCCGCGGGCGCCGGACGCCGCTCGACGGCGGCGCCGGACGGTGCGGCCGCCGCGGCCCCGCGCAAGCGGGGACGGGCCGCGGCACGGCGGCCCAGCGGACGTGAGCGGCACGACGAGAAGATCACCGTGTACGTGTCCGCGGAGGAGCTGATGGATCTGGAGCACGCCCGCCTCGTGCTGCGCGGTGAGCACGGTCTCGCCGTCGACCGCGGCCGGATCGTCCGCGAGGCGGTCGCGGTGGTCCTCGCGGACCTGGAGAGCCGGGGGGACGCCAGCATCCTCGTACGACGCCTGCGGGGACGGTAGCGGTAGCCTGCGGGGGCCATGACCTCGAACGACGCAGCCGCCTCCGCGCCCCGCCGCCGTGCCCTCGGCCGCGGCCCGGCCACCCCGGACGCCGCGGCCTCCCCCGCTGCGCGGGACGCTGCGTCCGAGGACGGGGCGGGCTCGCCCGCCCCGGCTGCCGCACAGGACACCCCCGCCGACGACGCGGCCGGATCGCCCCGGCCGCCGTCGGTCCCGGCCACCGAGCCCCACGACCGGGCAGCCCCCCACCCTGAGAGGGTTGCCGCGCACGGCGCCTCCGCCGACGGGCCGCGGGCGCCCGCCGGCACGGCTGTGGGTCCCGGGAGCCAGGACGCGCCGGGCGTGGCTGCCGACGCGCGGCAGGTGGCCGACGGCGGGGCCGCGACGCACCCGGCGCCGTCGGTTCCTGCTGCCGGGCCTGTCGACCCCGAGGCTGCCCGGCCGGAGCCGACCGTCGAGCGCGGTGCGCCCGGTGGCGCGGTCGTGGGCTCGGACCGTGCGGGCGCGCAGGGCGCCGACGTGGACGGCCCGACGCCCGCGGGTCCCGCTGTGCCCGCCGGGCGGGCGGGCTCCCGGCCCGAGGACGCTGCCGCCGACCGGATGGGCGTGCCCGCGTCGGGCGGGAGCGGCGTCGTGACGGAGGGGTCCGCCGAAGGACGGCGGGTGCCGCTCACGGGTGCTGCCGCGCCCGAGGAGGCCGCTTCGGGGCCGGGCGGTGTCGGGGAGGCCCACGGGGCGCCCGAGCGCGGTGCCGAGGGGGACACCGGTGACGGGCGGTTCAAGGTCCGGCTGGCCAACTTCGAGGGGCCGTTCGATCTGCTGTTGCAGCTGATCGCCAAGCACAAGCTGGACGTCACCGAGGTCGCGCTGTCCAAGGTGACCGACGAGTTCATGGCGCACATCCGGGCCCTGGGGCCGGACTGGGACCTCGACGAGACGACCGAGTTCCTCGTCGTGGCCGCCACCCTGCTCGACCTGAAGGCGGCGCGGCTGCTCCCCGCCGCCGAGGTGGAGGACGAGGCCGACCTCGCCCTGCTGGAGGCCCGCGACCTGCTGTTCGCCCGGCTGCTGCAGTACCGCGCGTACAAGCGGATCGCCGACATCTTCAGCCGGCGGCTCGACGACGAGGCCCGCCGCTTCCCCCGTACCGTCGGACTCGAACCGCACCACGCCGAGCTGCTGCCCGACGTGGTCATCAGCATCGGCCCCGAGGGCTTCGCCAGGCTGGCCGTCAAGGCCATGCAGCCCAAGCCCAGGCCGCAGGTGTACGTGGACCACATCCACGCCCCGCTGGTCAGCGTGCAGGAGCAGGCCGGGATCGTCGTCGAGCGGCTCAAGGAGCTCGGCGAGGCGAGCTTCCGGGACCTCGTCGAGGACACGGACGACACCCTGACCGTCGTGGCCCGCTTCCTCGCCCTGCTGGAGCTGTACCGGGAGAAGGCCGTCGCCCTCGACCAGGAGACCGCGCTGGGCGAGCTGACCGTGCGCTGGACCGGCGGCGACGGGGACGCCGTACCCGCGGTGACCGACGAGTTCGACCGGCCGCCCGAGCCGCCGCAGGAGGAGAGGACACCGTGAGCGAGGACACGAGCGGCGCCCCCGCCGGGACGGGCGGCGTCGCGGAGCTCGACCTGAAGCCCGCCCTGGAGGCCGTGCTGATGGTCGTGGACGAACCCGCGACCGAGGAGCACCTGGCGAAGATCCTGGAGCGCCCCAGGCGCCAGGTCGCCGGCGCCCTGGCCGAGCTGGCCGACGAGTACACCGTCCAGGGGCGCGGCTTCGAGCTGCGCCGGGTCGCCGGCGGCTGGCGTTTCTACACCCGTCCCGAGTACGCCGCGGCCGTCGAGGGCTTCGTCCTGGACGGGCAGCAGGCCCGGCTCACCCAGGCCGCTCTGGAGACCCTCGCGGTCGTCGCCTACCGGCAGCCGGTCAGCCGCAGCAGGGTCTCCGCGGTGCGCGGAGTCAACTGCGACGGCGTGATGCGGACCCTCCTGCAGCGGGGTCTGATCGAGGAGGCGGGCACGGAACCCGAAACAGGTGCGATCCTGTACACGACGACGAACTACTTCCTGGAGCGGATGGGCCTGCGCGGCCTGGACGAGCTCCCGGAGCTCGCGCCCTTCCTCCCGGAGGCGGAGGCGATCGAGGCCGAGACACTGGAAGGGGTCCCGTCGTTCGATCCGGATGCCCCGGATTCCGAGGACGCAGACGACAAGACGGAACTTTGATGCGAAGCAGCAGCGGCAGGAACAGCAGCGGAAACAACGGCGGGAGCCGTGGTGGCAACAGCGGCGGCCGCGGCGGGAGCGGCGGTGGCCGCGGTAACAACCGCGGCGCCGGCAACAACCGTGACGACCGGCAGGGCGGCCGTCCGAAGAAGCCGCGCCCGGAGGAGCGGCGCTACGACGTGGGCCCCGGCGCCTCCCAGGAGGGACCCAAGTCGGGCCGTGGGCCCGGGGCGCGCGGCGGCGCCAAGGGCGGGCCGAAGAAGCCCCTGCAGCGGGGCCGCTCGGTCCCGGCGACGTCCCGCGAGTACGAGGCGCGGGCCGAGGAGCGCAACCGGGAGCGGTACGCGGGCAGGAAGGACGTCAAGCTGCCCAAGACCTTCCCGGGCGCCGAGCAGGAGGGCGAGCGGCTGCAGAAGGTGCTCGCGCGGGCCGGCTACGGCTCCCGGAGGGCCTGCGAGGAACTGATCGAGCAGGCGCGCGTCGAGGTCAACGGCGAGATCGTGCTGGAGCAGGGCAAGCGGGTCGACCCGGAGAAGGACGAGGTCAAGGTCGACGGTCTGACCGTGGCCACGCAGTCGTACCAGTTCTTCTCGCTGAACAAGCCCGCCGGGGTCGTCTCCACGATGGAGGACCCGGACGGCCGCCAGTGCCTCGGCGACTACGTCACCAACCGGGAGACCCGGCTCTTCCACGTCGGCAGGCTCGACACCGAGACCGAGGGCGTCATCCTGCTCACCAACCACGGTGAGCTGGCGCACCGCCTGACCCACCCGCGGTACGGCGTGAAGAAGACCTACCTCGCGCACATCGTCGGGCCCATCCCGCGGGACCTGGGCAAGCGGCTCAAGGACGGCATCCAGCTGGAGGACGGCTACGCGCGCGCCGACCACTTCCGGGTGGTGGAGCAGACCGGCAAGAACTACCTCGTCGAGGTGACCCTGCACGAGGGCCGCAAGCACATCGTGCGCCGCATGCTCGCGGAGGCCGGTTTCCCGGTCGACAAGCTGGTGCGCACCGCCTTCGGGCCGATCACCCTGGGCGACCAGAAGTCGGGCTGGCTGCGGCGGCTGTCGAACACGGAGGTCGGGATGCTGATGCAGGAGGTCGACCTCTAGGGGCTTGTGCTCCCGCGCACCCACCCCCTTTAATAGTCGTACTGACTATTAAAGGGGGTGGACGTCGTGCCGGCCGGCTACGACAAGCACGCCTTCGAGCCCTTCGCCGTGACCGTCGACCTCGCCGTGTTCACGATGCGCGAGGGCGCGCTGCACGTCCTGCTCGTCGAACGCGGCGAGGAACCGTACGCCGGGCGCTGGGCGCTGCCCGGCGGCTTCCTGCGGCCCGACGAGTCCGCGGAGCGCGCCGCCCGGCGCGAACTGGGCGAGGAGACCGGCCTGACGGACGTCTCCGTGCCGCACCTGGAGCAGCTGCGCACCTACAGCGAGCCCGGGCGGGACCCCCGGATGCGGGTGGTGTCCGTGGCCTTCGCCGCCCTGCTGCCGGACGCTCCGGAGGCGCACGGCGGCGGTGACGCGGCCCAGGCCCGCTGGACGCCGTACGACGCGGCGCGGGACCTGGCTTTCGACCACGACCGGATCCTCGCCGACGCGCGGGACCGGGTCGGCGCCAAGCTGGAGTACACCGGGCTCGCCACCGCGTTCTGCCCGCCCGAGTTCACCCTCGGCGAGCTCCAGCACGTCTACGAGACCGTCTGGGGCACGGCCCTGGACCGCCCCAACTTCCGGCGCAAGGTGCTCGCCACCCCCGGCTTCGTCGAGGCCGTGCCCGGCGCCGCGCGCCTCACCGGAGGCCGGGGCAAGCCCGCCGCGCTGTACCGCGCGGGCACCGCCGCGGCCCTCCACCCGCCCCTGCTCCGGCCGACCCCGGAAGGACGTCCCGCATGACCACGACCACCGTCACCAAGCGCGCCGCGACCGGAGCGCTCACCGGACTCGCCCTCGGGGACGCGCTGGGCTTCCCCACCGAGTTCAACGACGTCCCGTCGATCCTCGCCACGTTCGGCCCCTGGCGCGGGATGGACCTGCCCCGGCCGGCGATCGTCACCGACGACACGCAGATGACCCTCGCGCTCGGCCGGGGACTGCGCACCGCCATGGACCGGGGGACGCTCACGCCGAAGCGGCTGGAACGGCCGGTGCGCGAGGAGTTCGTGGAATGGTGGCGTTCGCCGGAGAACAACCGCGCCCCGGGCAACACCTGCCTGAAGGCCTGCCACTTGCTGTCCCGCGAGGACCGGCCCTGGCAGGACGCCAGCCAGATCCACTCCAAGGGCTGCGGCGCCAACATGCGCGTCGCCCCGATCGGCCTGGCCCCCGGACTCACCGACGAACAGCGCGCCGGCGCCGCCCAGTTGCAGTCCGCCCTCACCCACGGGCACCCCACCGCGCTCGCCGCCTCCGACCTCACCGCGCACGCCGTGCGGCTGCTCGCCCAGGGCGCCGAACCGACCGGCCTGATCGGCCTGCTGCGCTCCTACGCCTACGAGAACCGCACCCGCTACCACGAGTTCTGGCTCGGCGACCTGTGGACCCGCGCCCAGGACCCCTCCCCGGAACACTTCATCGCGCGCGGCTGGGACGAGTGCCTGGAGATACTCGGCCGCCTCCAGGAGGCCGTACGGACCGTCTCGCCGGAGACCGACCCGTGCCTGGCCACCGGCGAGGGCTGGATCGCGGAGGAGGCCCTGGCCACCGGCCTGCTCTGCTTCCTCCTCTTCGTCGACGAGCCCGTCACCGCCCTGCGCCGCGCCGCCTGCACGGCCGGCGACTCCGACTCCGTCGCCTGCCTCGCGGGCGCCTTCGCCGGCGCGTACCTGGGCGCGGACGCCTGGCCCGCCGACTGGGCGGACCGCATCGAGTACCGCGACGAACTGCTGACCCTCGGCACGCTCTGGGACGCTTGAGCGATGACCGACACCCTCGACCTCGACCTGCGCCCGGTGATCGCCCAGCAGCCCGACCCGGTGGTGTTCGCCACGGTCTCCGGCGCGCACCTCTACGGCTTCCCGTCCCGCGACTCGGACGTGGACCTGCGGGGCGCCCACCTGCTGCCGGCCGCCGCCCTCGTCGGACTGCGCGAACCGGACGAGACCCGGTCCAGGATGTGGGTGCGGGACGGCGTCGAGATGGACCTCGTCACCCACGACCTGCGCAAGTTCGTCCGCCTGATGCTGCGGCGCAACGGCTACGTCCTGGAACAGCTGCTCTCCCCGCTGGTCGTGCACACCACCGAGGCGCACCGGGAGCTGGTCGCACTGGCGCCCGGGGTGCTCACCAGCCACCACGCCCACCACTACCGGGGGTTCGCGGGCACCCAGTGGCGGCTGTTCGAGAGGACCGGCGAGCTGAAACCGCTGCTGTACACCTTCCGGGTGCTGCTCACCGGCATCCACCTGATGCGGGCCGGGGAGGTGCGGGCGCATCTGCCCACGCTGACCGGGGAGGTGCCGGAAGCACCGGCGTACCTGCCGGAGCTGATCGACGCCAAGTCGGAGCGGGAGCACGGGGGCGCCGACGTCGACCGGGACCGGGTGCGGCAGGACGTGGAGCGGCTGCACGGGGTGCTGGACGCGGCACAGGCCGCGTCAGGTCTGCCCGACGCGCCCAGGGGACACGACGCCCTGCACGACCTGCTCGTCCGGGTACGGCTGGAGGGCTGACGCGCGGCGGGTGCGGACGAGGAAGTCCTCCACCCGCCGGCGGTCCGGCTCCTCGGGCAGGGGACCGCGTGCGGCGGCGTCCTCGGCCTCCCGCGTCAGGCGGTTCATCCGGGCCTCCACCTCGGGCCACGGCACCTCGCCGCGCTTCACCTCGAGCAGTTCCTCGCGGCGGTCGCCCACGTCGACCGTGAGGACACCCGTGCGGAGCAGGTCGCGGGCGGTCATCAGCAGGCGGAGCAGGTGCATGGCGTGCTTCCAGCGCGGGGCGCCGTGGGTGCGGACGTCGGCGTCCAGCTTGCGACGCTGGCCGTGGGCGTACCGGACGAACGTCTCGTGGACCCTGCGGGAGAGGAACGCGTCACGCAGCGACAGCAGCTCACGGCCGGTGGCGTCGGCGTACTCCACCAGCGGGGAGTGCAGGCACTCCAGGATGTTGGGGTTGCCACGCAGCGCCAGCTCGCAGAAGCGCTCCAGCTCCCAGCTGAACTGCTCCTCGGCCGGTCCCTCGACATGCGTGGGCGGCTTCTCGAAGCCCCAGAACAGGGGAGTGGGCGCCAGGAACACGCCCCGGAGGTCGGTGTCACTGGCCTCCGTGGCCAGACCGAAGGCACGCGAGCCCATGACGCAGGCGTAGATCGTGTGGTTCGTCACCAGGCTCTCGGGGCGCATGCGGGGGAGCGTACGCGGAGGATCACGCCCGGCGGACCGTATTTCCGTCCACCGTGATCCGCTCCTCGGGCAGCGGCCGGGTCGCCGGGCCCCGCTCCACCGAGCCGTCGGCGATACGGAAGCGGCTGCCGTGACACGGGCAGTTGATCGTGCCGTCCGAGACGTCGGAGACCAGGCACCGCTGATGGGTGCAGATCGCCGAGAACGCCTTGAACTCACCCTCCTCGGGCTGGGTGACCACGATCTCCTCCGCCCCGAGGACCCTGCCCCCGCCCACCGGCACGTCCGCCACCGGCAGCAGCTCCTGCCCGGGCGTCCCCTCACCTTCCGCGGTGTCCGAGGGTGTACCGGCCCCGCCGTCCTCCGTCCCACAGCCCACGGTCAGCGCCGCCGCGCCCGATGCGAGCAGAACGGTGCGCCGCGTCGCCCGTGTCGTCATGTCGTCACTCCCCAGATCGCCTCGCCGCATCCTGACACCGAATACGGCGCAGGAGAAGCAAAAACGGCACAACGTCACCCACCGCGCATATCGCCCGTCTCAGCGGGCGGGCGCCCCGCACCGGTCCGGCCCGCTCCTGACTACGCTGGACGACCGAACAGCCTTTACGCACGTCAGCAAGGAGCATCGTCGTGGCGGTACGCGCGGTCCGGGGGGCCGTCCAGTTGGAGCGGGACGAGGCCGGACACATGGAGGAGCAGGTCGGCGCCCTGCTCACCGCCGTGCTGGAGCGCAACGAGCTGCACACGGACGACCTGATCAGCATCTGGTTCACGGCCACGCCCGACCTGCACTGCGACTTCCCGGCCGCCGCCGCCCGCAAGCTGGGCATCGCCGACGTCCCTCTGATCTGCGCCCAGGAACTCGACATCGAGGGCGCCATGCCCCGCGTCGTCCGCCTCCTCGCGCACATCGAGTCCGACCGGCCCCGCGCCGACATCGCCCACGTGTACCTCGGTGCCGCGGCCGCCCTGCGCAAGGACATCGCCCAGTGAGAACCGCCCTCGTCATCGGCACCGGACTGATCGGCACGTCCGCCGCCCTCGCCCTGTCCCAGCGGGGCGTCGCCGTCCACCTCGCCGACCACGACCCCGAGCAGGCCCGCACCGCCGCCGCCCTCGGCGCCGGCACCGACGAGGCGCCCGACGGCCCCGTGGACCTCGCGATCGTCGCCGCCCCGCCCGCGCACGTCGCCGACGTGCTCGCGGACGTCATGCGGCGCGGTCTGGCGCGCGGTTACATCGACGTCGCCAGCGTCAAGGGCGGTCCGCGCCGCGAGCTCCAGGCACGCGGACTCGACCTGACCCCGTACCTCGGCACCCACCCCATGTCCGGCCGGGAGAAGTCCGGCCCGCTGGCCGCCACCGGCGACCTCTTCGAGGGCCGCCCCTGGGTGCTCACCCCCACCCGTGACACCGACACGGAGGTCCTCAACCTCGCCCTGGAGCTGGTCTCCCACTGCCGTGCCGTGCCGGTCGTCATGGACGCCGACGCCCACGACCGCGCCGTGGCCCTCGTCTCCCACATGCCGCACCTGGTGTCCAGCATGGTCGCCGCCCGCCTGGAGCACGCCGACGAGGCCGCCGTACGACTGTGCGGCCAGGGCATCCGGGACGTGACCCGGATCGCCGCCTCCGACCCGCGGATGTGGATCGACATCCTCTCCGCCAACCCCGGCCCGGTCGCCGACCTGCTCACCGACGTCGCCGCCGACCTGGAGGAGACCGTCCGCGCCCTGCGCGCCCTGGAGTCCTCCGACGAGGACAAGCGCCACGAGGGCACCACGGGCATCGAGCACATGCTGCGCCGCGGCAACGCCGGCCAGGTCCGCGTCCCCGGCAAGCACGGCTCCGCGCCGCGCGTCTACGAGATCGTCGCCGTGCTCATCGACGACCAGCCGGGCCAGCTCGCCCGCATCTTCGCCGACGCCGAGCGCGCCGGCGTCAACATCGAGGACGTCCGCATCGAGCACGCCACCGGACAGCAGGCCGGTCTCATCCAGCTCATGGTGGAGCCCAAGGCGGCCCCGGTCCTCAGCGCCGCCCTGCGGGAGCGGGGCTGGGCGATCCGGCAGTGACCACCGCCTCCCCGGGCAGGGGAGGACGTCCGCATGTCGGAGGGGTTCCCGGGAGCCAGTAATCTGGTGCGGGGCGTGTCCACGCCCCGCACACCCCACCCCAGCGCACCAGGAAGGTGTTCCTCCGTGGAAAACGGCGCCGCCAAGCCCGTGATCGTCGCCATCGACGGTCCCTCCGGCACGGGCAAGTCGAGCACGTCGAAGGCCGTGGCGGCGCAGCTCGGGCTGAGCTACCTGGACACCGGCGCCCAGTACCGGGCGATCACCTGGTGGATGGTGACCAACGGCATCGACATAGCGGACCCGTCCGCGATCGCCGCCACGGCCGGCAAGCCCGAGATCCTCTCCGGCACCGACCCCACGGGCCCGACGATCACGGTCGACGGGGTGGACGTGGCCGGCCCGATCCGCGAGCAGGACGTCACCTCCAAGGTCAGCGCGGTCAGCGCGGTGCCCGAGGTGCGCGCCCGGATCACCGAGCTGCAGCGTGCCATCGCCGCCTCCGCCGTCACCGGCATCGTCGTCGAGGGCCGCGACATCGGCACCACGGTGCTGCCCGACGCCGACCTGAAGATCTTCCTGACCGCCTCGGCGGAGGCCCGCGCCGCCCGCCGCAGCGGCGAGCTCAAGGGCGCCGACCTGCACACCACCCGTGAGGCCCTGATCAAGCGGGACGCGGCCGACTCCAGCCGCAAGACCTCCCCGCTCGCCAAGGCCGACGACGCCGTCGAGGTGGACACCACCGACCTGACCCTGCAGCAGGTCATCGAGTGTGTCGTCACCCTCGTCGAGGAGAAGCGGGCCGGAAAGTGACCGACGTTCCCTCGATGCGGGGCGCCGAGGTCGGGCGGCGCATCGGCGTCGGCCTGATGTTCGGGCTGTGGAAGCCGCGTGTGCTGGGCTCCTGGCGGGTCCCCGCGTCCGGCCCGGTGATCTTCGCCGTGAACCACTCGCACAACATCGACGGCCCCATGGTCATGGGCGTGGCGCCCCGGCCGACGCACTTCCTGATCAAGAAGGAGGCGTTCGTCGGCCCGCTCGACCCGTTCCTGACCGGCATCGGCCAGCTGAAGGTCGACCGGCACTCCACCGACCGCACGGCCATCGCCCGGGCGCTGGGCGTGCTGGAGCAGGGCGGCGTCCTCGGCATCTTCCCCGAGGGCACCCGCGGCGAGGGCGACTTCGCCTCGATACGCGCCGGCCTCGCGTACTTCGCGGTGCGCAGCGGGGCGCCGATCGTGCCGGTCGCCGTCCTGGGAAGTTCCGACCGGCCCGGCCGGTTGATAAAGGCGCTGCCCCCGCTGCGCTCCCGCGTCGACGTCGTCTTCGGCGACCCGTTCGAGGCGGGCGACAGCAGCGGGAGGCGCACGCGCAAGGCACTGGACGAGGCCACCGCACGCATCCAGAAGCAGCTCACGGCCCACCTGGAAAACGCCAGGCGTCTCACCGGCCGCTGAGCGACACTTGAGTAGTGGATCTCCGTCACCACGGGGTTCCACCGATCACCACGATGAACGAGGTACCGACTTCATGAACGACCACATCGAGCCCGGCGGCTCGGACGCGCACGACGCTGCGCACGAGCACGATCACGGGGCGCTGGGCGATGCCGAGTTCGCGGAGTTCATGGAGCTCGCCGCGGAGGAGGGCTTCGACCTCGAGGACGTCGAGGGCGCCATCGAGGAGGCGGGCCACGGCCCGCTGCCGGTGCTCGCCGTCGTCGGCCGCCCCAACGTCGGCAAGTCGACCCTGGTGAACCGCATCATCGGCCGCCGCGAGGCGGTCGTCGAGGACAAGCCGGGCGTCACCCGCGACCGCGTCACCTACGAGGCCGAGTGGGCGGGCCGCCGCTTCAAGGTCGTCGACACCGGCGGCTGGGAGCAGGACGTCCTCGGCATCGACGCCTCCGTCGCCGCCCAGGCCGAGTACGCCATCGAGGCGGCCGACGCGGTCGTCTTCGTGGTGGACGCCAAGGTCGGCGCCACCGACACCGACGAGGCCGTGGTCCGCCTGCTGCGCAAGGCGGGCAAGCCGGTCGTGCTGTGCGCCAACAAGGTGGACGGCCCGAGCGGCGAGGCGGACGCGTCCTACCTGTGGTCGCTGGGCCTCGGCGAGCCGCACCCCGTCTCCGCCCTGCACGGCCGCGGCACCGGCGACATGCTGGACAAGGTCCTGGAGGCGCTGCCGGAGGCCCCGGCGCAGAGGTTCGGCGCCGCCCTCGGCGGTCCGCGCCGGATCGCCCTGATCGGCCGGCCCAACGTCGGCAAGTCCTCGCTGCTGAACAAGGTCGCGGGCGAGGAGCGGGTCGTCGTCAACGAACTCGCCGGCACCACCCGTGACCCGGTCGACGAGATCATCGAACTCGGCGGCAAGACCTGGAAGTTCGTCGACACGGCGGGCATCCGCAAGCGGGTCCACCTCCAGCAGGGCGCCGACTACTACGCCTCGCTGCGCACCGCCGCCGCCGTCGAGAAGGCCGAGGTGGCGGTCGTCCTGATCGACGGCTCCGAGTCCATCTCGGTGCAGGACCAGCGCATCGTCACCATGGCCGTCGAGGCGGGCCGCGCGCTCGTCCTGGCGTACAACAAGTGGGACACCCTCGACGAGGAGCGCCGCTACTACCTGGAGCGGGAGATCGAGACCGAGCTCGGCCAGGTCGCCTGGGCGCCCCGGGTGAACGTCTCGGCCCTCACCGGCCGCCACATGGAGAAGCTCGTCCCGGCGATCGAGACGGCCCTGGCGGGCTGGGAGACCCGGGTCCCGACGGGCCGCCTCAACGCCTTCCTGGGCGAGCTGGTCGCCGCCCACCCGCACCCGGTGCGAGGCGGCAAGCAGCCGCGCATCCTGTTCGGAACCCAGGCGGGCACCAAGCCGCCGCGGTTCGTGCTGTTCGCCTCCGGCTTCATCGAGGCGGGGTACCGGCGCTTCATCGAACGCCGGCTGCGCGAGGAGTTCGGCTTCGAGGGCACCCCGATCCACATCTCGGTGCGGGTGCGCGAGAAGCGCGGCAAGAAGAAGTAGCCCTCGGCCGGGCACGGCGAAGGGGCGGTCCCGATAACGGGACCGCCCCTTCGTCCGTCTGCTGTGCTCCTCAGACGCCGCTGCGGGGGGCCGGGGGCAGTCCGGCCGGCACGTGGTGCATCTCGGAGCCGCCCCGGCCGACCGCGCCCACGCGCTGCCACTGCGGGGGCTCGGCGGCGTGCCGGGCGAGGGACGCGGTGAAGGACCCGGGACTGTGATCCCGGTACCCGCCCGTACTCGGGATGTTCCCGAAGGCGGTGAACCCCCAGTCCTCCTCGCCGCTGCGGTCGCCCGGCAGCGTACGGAAGGACTTGACGTACTCGGTGTAGAGAGCGTCGTAGATCGGCGTGGCCGAGTGGCCGCTCCGGGAGTCCCGCGCCGGGCGCACGGGGGCGGGAACCGAGGCGAGGGACTGGCGGCGGGGAGCGTCATATGCGTGCACGTATGTCCAAACGACCCCGTGCCACAAGGGATGCGGCCCCCCACAAGTTTTCGCAGGCTGCGCCCCTGAGGGGCGCGGGGAACCGCGCGCCCAGCCCTCACCGTCGGGCCACCCGAGACCGCACCCCAGCCACCCCTCAGGGGCGCGGGGAACTGCGCGCCCAGCCTCCACCGGCCGCCGGCCGAAGAAACACGCCCCCGCGCCGGGCCCACGCTCGCCGGGATCAGATCCCGGCGAGCGGCAGCGCGGACGCCACCAGCTTCCCGTTGGCCGCGGCCTTGTCCAGCGCGTCCCGCAGTAGATCCTCCCGCGGCTGACGCCCGATGGAGCCGACCGGAGCGGCGAACATCAGCACCTGCTGGTGCTTGTTCGCGGCCGCCCGCCACCCGTCGGTGACCTGGAGCGGCTGGTGGGCCTGCCACCAGGCCACCGGACGCCCGCCGTTGGGGCTCGGCTGGAGCACGGCGTGCAGCTGTCCCGCGGCGAGCAGCACCGACCAGCCGTGCAGCACCGGCGGTACGCCCGCCAGCTCGGTCAGCGGCATGAACCCCTGCTCGATCAGCAGCGGCAGGAAGTCGTCGCCGGAGCCGAGCGACCCGGGCCGGGCGACCGGAGCGGTCGGCTCGACCACCAGGGCCGGGTGCAACTCGCCCTGGAGCAGCACCAGTCCGCTGGTCACCCCGAGAACGGCCTGCTCGGGCACGAGGTTCGCGGCCGGCTGCTGCTGCGGCGGCTGCTGCACAGCCTCGTACTGCTGCTGCTGCAGCGGCGGCTGCTGAGGCTGTGGCGACTGGTACTGCTGCTGCGGCTCCGCCCCCGTGCCGCCGATGGCCCGCACAGCGCCCTGGAGCTGCTCCTCGGTGACCTGGACGACCTGCGAGGGCAGGCAGGTGGCGTGGGCGAAGGCGAGCACGGCGGTCTCGTCCCCGATGAACAGGACGGTGCTGGTGCGCTCCTGCGCCGAGTCGCCCTGAGTGCGGCAGGAGGTGCAGTCGTAACTGCCCGGGGCGGACTCTCCGGCGAGCAGACGGGCTGCTTCTTCGTCGCCGATCTCGGCGCGTACCTCGTCGCTGACGTCGAGCATGCGCGGCACGGGTGGCTCCTCGGGATGCGGTGCGTGGCGAGGCCGGGTGGCTCCCGGCCCGTGGTCCGGGTGGGTCCCCGGCTCATGAAGAAGACAACGGGCGATCTGTGGCGGGAGTAACGCCCTACGGCGAACGGAATCGAACCATCCAGCGCACGGGTTCACGGTCGGTGCGGAATGCGGCACTTACCGTCAACCCCCCTTACGTGCGCGGGCGTTGAAGGGGTGGAGTGGCTCTCGGCGGAAGCGGGCTCCTGGTCGACAAATCCGGAAATCAGCGAATGAAGGGGGTGGCTGAAAATCGCCGCTGCTCCCGGGTGTCGCCGTCGTGTGCACCGAGCGCCGCTCGGGTGCGTCCCGCCCGGGGGGAGCCCGGGCCCTCGGGACGGACCCCCTCGCCCGGGTGTACGGACCTCACCGGCCTGCCGGAGGGGCCCGTGGATGTCCGCGCCCTCGACCCGGGCAGGCCATGTGACGGAATTGCGCATGTCTTGTGCGCATCGGTTGTGCGAGCCGGCCGGGTGCGACGGCGAATTCATCCCGAGGTGCACGCAATACCGTCGCGTCGCTTTCCTTACGGAGTTTGCCGGGGTGATGGCACGGCGCGCGGGAATTACACCCGAATGGTTCCGGGAGTGGCAGGGAACCGCTCATTCGAGTGACGGCCGTCCGTACGCCGCTGTCGTGATCCTGTGACACAAGTGTGACCGCGCGCCCTCCGGCCCCTCGGCTTCCGGTGCGGACTTCCGTGCTCGCGGAGCAGGGCATAGCGTGGCCGCATGGCACCCATTCCGACACCCCCCGCGGAACCTCAGGACAGTCCGGACGCCTATGTCGGCCTCACCGCCGACCGGGCCGAACATCTCGCGCGCGAGCGCGGCTGGTCCGCGGTGCGGGCACTGGCGCCGGGAACTGTGATCACCATGGAGTACCGCGTGGGCCGGCTGAACTTCGAGGTGAAGGACGGCCGGGTGGCGCGGGCCTGGAAGGGCTGAGAGACGGCGAAGGCCCCGGTCCGTGAGGGGACCGAGGCCTTCGCCGTGCTCGTCGGACCGTCAGGGGCGCGGTGCCGGTGTCGTACCGCGCGGGTGCCGCTCCGTGTGCTGTGGGCGCCGGCTGCCCGCGGGCGTCACCGGGGAGCGCTCGGCGCGACTGGTGTGCGGACCGGGCGCCAGGTAGACGGGCGACCGGGCCGCGCGGCCGGCCGGGACCGTCTCGTGCGCCGTCGTCCCGGCGCGCTCGGCGAGCGGCCTGAGCACGACGGGCCGGCCCGCGGGGGCGGGCACCTTGGCCGGGGTGCGGCGGCGGTCACGCAGACGGTCGCGCACGGCGAGGATGCGGGCCTCGGCCCAGGTGATCACCGGCTCGAACCACGGCAGCGCCAGCAGGATCAGCAGGCCCGCCGCCCAGCCCAGTACCACGTCGCTCAGCCAGTGGGTCCCGATGTAGACGGTGGACATGCCGACGCCGAGGGAGGTCACCGCGGACAGCGCGGACAGCCAGCGGCGGGCCCGCGGAGTCGAGGCCAGATAGGCCAGAATGCCCCAGGTCACCACGGCGTTCGCAGTGTGACCGCTGGGAAATATATCGCCGCCGAGCCACATCTCGTTCGAGCCGATCTCGGTCGCGTAGTGCGGTCCGAGTCTTCCCATGCCGTACTTGGCGGCACCCACGGTGATGTTGAGCAGCAGCAGGGAGACGCCGAGGGCGAGCAGCGGGCGCAGCGTGTGCTGCCGCCAGGAGCGCCAGCCCAGCCAGGCGGCGACCATCACGGCGGTGGGGCCGCGCTGGCCGAGCACCACGTAGTAGTCGACGAAGGCGTGCAGCTCCGGCCACTGCTGGTAGGGGCGGAAGAACATCACCTGCCAGTCCAGGCGGACCAGCCAGGAGGTGACCACCACGGCCCACACGATCGCCCCGTAGAAGGCCAGGGTGGCGCCGAGGAGCACCATCCGGTGCCGGCTCATTCGCGGCATGCCGACGTGAGCCGGTCGCTCCGGCTCACGGTCCAGCCTCGCGAACACCCGGTCCAGACGGGTGTGACTCCGTTCGGTACGCACCCAATCGACGTTACAGCGAGTGAGTGCGGAACCCTGACGAATCAGCGGCTTTGTGATGACGATGTGATGTGGCATTCCTCTCAGCCGCGCCTTTATTTCAGGCGAATCCGAACCCCCGCACGTAATTGTTTTGCTCATGTCGTGCGCCCGGATTATCGGGCTTATGAATTGGTTCACCGGGGGCTCGTGCGGAATTTCCGTGGTGCTCACCGCCCGGCCGCACGGCGGGTCAGGGCGGCCCGGACCCGTTCAGCCAGAAGGCGCCGTACACCGCCGAGGCCGCCGCGACCGCCCCCACGACCCGCACCAGGCGGGGCGTGCGCGCCCGCGCCAGGAGCAGGGCGAGCGGCAGCAGCAGGGGGAAGGCGGGCATCAGCAGCCGCGGTTTGGAGCCGAAGTAGCTCGACGCGCACAGGGCCAGCGCGGTGACCACACCGGCGTACACCAGCAGCGGGAGCGGCTGCCGCTGCCGCACGCAGAGCACGTAGAGCCACACCACCAGGCCCACGCCGGCCAGCAGTGCCACACCGGCGAGCGCCGACGGGAAGGACGTGAACCGGGCGGCGACGAAGTGGGCGAAGGCGTAGCCGCCGTCGAAGCCGTTGCGCCAGCCCGCCTGCACGTCGAGATAGCCCAGGGGGCCGTTCCCGGTCCGGTGGCCGACCCACAGGACGTAACCGGCGGCTCCGAGGGGCGCGAGCAGCATCCCGGTCCCCCGGCGCAGGCGGACACCGGGGGCGCCCGGCCCGTCCGGCGCGCCGCCGGAAGCGCCCGTGCGCGGGCCGGCCGTCGGCGTACCGGCGCGACCGCCCTCGCGCGCGCCGTCCCCCGGCAGCGCACTGCCACCCCCCACGAAGGAGGTGCCGTCCGACGCCGGCCCGCCGCGCTCCCGTACGAAGACGCCGTCCGACTCCGGCCCGCCGCGCTCCCGTACGAACGCGACGACGCCCGCCGCCCACACCGCCGCGACCACCGCGAGTCCCACCGGCCGGGTCAGCCCCGCCAGCCCCGCCAGCACACCCGCCGTCACCCAGCGCCCGGTCAGCACCGCGTACAGCGCCCAGGCCGCGAGCGCCGTGAACAGGGACTCGCTGTACGCCATCGACTGCACGATCCCGACCGGCAGCACCGCCCACAGCAACACCGCGCACACCCCGGCCCGCCGCCCGTACACGTGGTCGGCCACCGCGAAGATCCCCCACGCCGCGGCCAGTGAGGCGAGCAGGCTCACCACGAAGCCGCCGTCGGCGTACGACAGCGGGGACACCGCCGCCGCCAGCCGCTCCAGCCACGGCAGCAGCGGGAAGAACGCCAGGTTGGAGTGCACGTCGCCGCCTGGGAGCCGCACCTCGTAGCCGTACCCCAGTTCGGCGACCCGGGTGTACCAGAGGGAGTCCCAGCGGGCGGTCAGCAAGGTGTACGCGCTCTTGCCGCGCGCCTCGCTCCACACGGCCAGGACGACCAGGCCCAGGGCGCGCACGGCGGCGTACCCGAGGAGAGCCGGGGCGGCCCGGCGCAGTGCTCCGCGGCGGGCCACGGCGGCGCGCGTCTCGAGATCGTTCACGCGCCGATTATCGACCCGGCCCGCAACCGGACCGCCCACGGCGGCGTGCGGACCGGACGAGCGGTGTGCGGACCGGACGAGCGGTGTGCGGACCGGACGAGCGGTGTGCGGACCGGACGAGCGGTGTGCGGACCGGACGAGAGGAGTGGTGTACGCCACACCGATCCGCCACGAGGTTGAGAGGCTCACCACTCGACCTCAGCGTTCCCTCGCGTACTCTGACGTGTCACTCGCCGTTCGCTGCGCGGGCCGGGGACGACCGCTCCTCTCCGGCCGCGTCACGGGGGAGTCCCCCACCCCGTGAGCCCGCCGTACCGCGAGGGAACATCTGGGAGGTACGTACATGTCCGGGACGACCACGGCCGCCGCGCTGCGCCGTAGGGCGGCCGGGGCCGGTGCCAACCGCTGGGTGGTGCTCGTCGTCCTCTGCGTCAGCCTGCTGCTGGTCGCCGTCGACGCCACCGTGCTGCACGTGGCGGTCCCCGCCGTCACGGAGGACCTCAAGCCCGGCGCCGTGGAACTGCTCTGGATCGTCGACGCCTATCCGCTGGTCTGCGCCTCGCTGCTGATCCTGTTCGGCACCCTGGGCGACCGGGTCGGCCGCAGACGCGTCCTCCTCCTCGGCTACACCCTGTTCGGCGTGGCCTCGGCCCTGGCGGCCTTCGCGGGCAACGCCGAGCTGCTGATCGCCGCGCGGGCGCTGCTCGGTGTCGGCGGCGCGATGATCATGCCGGCCACGCTGTCGATCCTGCGCCAGGTCTTCCCCGACCGACGCGAGCGGGCGCTCGCCATCGGCATCTGGAGCGCCGTCGCCGCCGTGGGCGCCGCGGTCGGTCCGCTGCTCGGCGGCTTTCTGCTGGAGCACTTCTGGTGGGGCTCGGTCTTCCTGGTCAACATCCCGCTGATGCTGGTCAGCCTCCCCGTCGGGCGGATCCTGCTGCCCGAGTCGAAGGGCGACGGCAACGGCCCCTGGGACGTGGTCGGCGCGCTCACGGCCGCCGTCGGCCTCTTCGCGGTGGTCCTCGGCGTGAAGCAGCTCGGCGGCGGTGAGACCGGCCCGGGCACCTTCCTGCCGCTGGTCGCCGGAGTGGCCCTGCTGGTGGTGTTCGTACGCCGGCAGCGCCGACGTGCGCACCCCCTGATCGACCTGCGGATGTTCGCCCGGCCCGCGTTCAGCACCTCGGTGTGCTGCATCGTCCTGGCGATGCTCGCCCTGGTCGGTCTGGAGCTGATCGCGGCGCAGTACCTCCAGCTCGTGCTGGGACTGTCCCCGCTGGAGACCGGGCTGCGGCTGCTGCCGCTCACCGTCGCAGCGATGGCGGCGGGACTGGCCGGGGCGCGGGCGCTGCGCCGGTTCGGCCCGCGCCGCATGGTCTCCTTCGGCTTCTGCCTCACGGCCGGTGCGGTGGTGATGCTGACCGCGATGGGCGGCCAGGACAACGCCCCGCTGCTGCTCGGCGGCTTCGTCCTGCTCGGCTTCGGCCTGGAGACCACCCTGTTCGGCGCCTACGAGTCGATGCTCAGCGAGGCGCCGCAGGAGCAGGCCGGCGGGGCGGCGGCGATCGGCGAGACCTCCTACCAGCTCGGCGCCGGCATCGGCATCGCGCTGCTCGGCAGCGTGATGAACGGGGCGTACGCGCCCGGCCTCGCCCAGGTCCCCGGGGTGCCCGCCCCGGCGTCCGACGCGGCGGCGCACTCGCTGGGCGAGGCGTACGAGGTGGCGGCACGGCTCGGCGGCCCCGCGGGGGAGGCGCTGCGGCTCGCGGCGCGCCACTCCTTCGTGCACGGGCTGCATGTGACGCTGCTGGTCAGTGCGGGTCTGCTGCTGGCCGGGGCGGCGATGGCACTGCGGCTGCCGCGGGTGATGCAGTGCGAGACCACACCCGGGACGACCCCCGGAGCCGTTTCCGGGACCACCCCCACGACCGGTCCCGGGGCCGCCCCGGAGACCACCGCGCAGGCCGGCCCGGGTGGCGGCCCCGCGCCGATGCCCGCACCCCGGAAGGCCGCGGAATCCCGCGGGCCCGGCCTGAAGGTGTGAGCCACGCCCGAACCGCCCGGGGTGGACGCCGGAGGGACGGCGACGTAACGTCGCCCCGAGCCTGACTAGCAGTGCTAGTCGTGCACGTCGACGTCCCGGCCGACCAGCCCTCGGAGGGTGCCCCCATGTCCGCGTCCGCGAAGCCGCCCGCGTTCGATCCTGCCGACCCCCTCGGCCTCGACGACCTGCTGGAGCCGGAGGACCTGGCGATCCGGGACACGGTGCGCGGCTGGGCGGCGGACCGCGTGCTGCCGTACGTCGCCGACTGGTACGAGAAGGGCGAACTGCCCGGCATCCGGGACCTGGCCCGGGAGCTCGGCGGGATCGGCGCGCTCGGCATGTCCCTCGACGGCTACGGGTGCGCGGGCGCGAGCGCCGTGCAGTACGGGCTGGCCTGTCTGGAGCTGGAGGCGGCCGACTCCGGGATCCGCTCCCTGGTCTCCGTGCAGGGATCGCTCGCCATGTACGCCATCCACCGCTTCGGCAGCGAGGAGCAGAAGCAGCAGTGGCTGCCCCGGATGGCGGCCGGCGAGGTCATCGGCTGCTTCGGGCTCACCGAACCCGACCACGGCTCCGACCCGGGCTCGATGCGCACCTACGCCAAGAAGGACGGCACCGACTGGGTGCTCAACGGCCGCAAGATGTGGATCACCAACGGGTCCGTCGCCGGGGTCGCCGTGGTGTGGGCGCAGACCGACGACGGCATCCGCGGCTTCGCCGTGCCGACCGACGCCCCGGGCTTCTCGGCCCCGGAGATCAAGCACAAGTGGTCCCTGCGCGCCTCCGTCACCAGCGAACTCGTCATGGACGACGTACGGCTGCCCGCCGACGCGGTGCTGCCGGAGGTGACCGGGCTGAAGGGGCCGCTGAGCTGTCTGTCGCACGCCCGGTACGGGATCGTGTGGGGCTCGATGGGCGCCGCGCGGAGCTCCTTCGAGGCGGCGGTCGACTACGCCAAGTCACGGGAGCAGTTCGGGCGGCCCATCGGCGGTTTCCAGCTCACCCAGGCCAAGCTCGCCGACATGGCGGTGGAACTGCACAAGGGGATCCTGCTCGCCCACCATCTGGGGCGGCGGATGGACGCCGGCCGCCTGCGTCCCGAGCAGATCAGCTTCGGCAAGCTCAACAATGTGCGTGAGGCCATCGACATCTGCCGCACGGCCCGGACGATCCTCGGGGCCAACGGGATCTCGCTCGAATACCCGGTGATGCGGCACGCGACGAACCTGGAGTCGGTGCTCACCTACGAGGGCACCGTCGAGATGCACCAGCTCGTGCTGGGCAAGGCGCTCACCGGAATCGACGCGTTCCGGTAGGACCACGCCTGCGGGGGCGGGGCCGGCGAGCGGCCCCGCCTCAGCTCTGGTTGAAGAAACCGTCGGTGCGGTGCGCGGCCGGTTCGCCGCTGACCACCTCGGTGTCGGCCGGGCTGAGCAGGAAGACCCGGTTGGAGACCCGCTCGATCGAGCCGCGCAGACCGAAGATCAGGCCCGCCGCGAAGTCGACGACGCGCTTGGCGTCGGTGGCGTCCATGGCCGTGAGGTTCATGATGACCGGCACGCCCTCGCGGAACAGCTCACCGATGGCGCGGGCGTCCCGGAAGCTGTCCGGGGTGATCGTGCCGATCCGGCGGCCCCGCTCCTCGGCGGCGTCCGCGGCCACCTTGACCCGCGGATCGGTGACCCATGCCTCCCCGGGCTCGGTCCCGTCGGAGTAGTCGTCGTCGTAGTAACGCTCGTCTTCGTTGTCGTCGACGAGGCCAAGCCAGGCACTCGCCTTGCGTACCGATCCCATGGACGCCTCCTCTCACAGCGGTCTTTCGTGCTTTCCGCATCCCTATGGTCGTCCATGATGCGGAGGGTGCGCCAAGTGGATAGACGCCGCGCGGGGGGTTTGTGACGGTACTGGTGCACAGCGAATCCGTCGAGAGTCCTGGTTTCCCAAGGGCCCTGACGTAAACGGCTGCTGACTGTGAGTGAAATATGATTCTACGCGGCGTACGGGTGATGAAGGGCGCATACGGGTGAACGCCGTGACCGATACGATGCCGCCGCTGAACGTCGCACGCATGCACGGGGGAACGTCGTGTTCGGAATCGTCAGGCCCTGCCGTCACCGGCTGGGCGAGAAGCTCACCGCCCAGTGGACGGCCCATCTCTGCGGTCTGTGTCTGGCACTGCGCGGGGACCACGGACAGCTCGCGCGGATCGTCACCAACTACGACGGACTGCTGGTCTCCGTCCTGACGGAGGCTCAGTCGGACGCCGGTGGCGCGAAACGGCGCACCGCGGGCCCCTGTCCGCTGCGCGGCATGCGCACCGCGTCCGTCGCCCACGGTGAGGGCGCGCGGCTGGCCGCGGCCGTCTCCCTCGTCCTGGCTTCCGCCAAGGTGCGCGACCATGTCGCCGACGGGGACGGGCTGCTGGCCCGCCGTCCGGTGGCGGTCGCCGCCCGCCGGCTCGCGGCGAGCTGGGACCGGGCCGGCGCCCGGACCGGCTCCGACCTCGGCTTCGACACCGCGGTCCTCGTCGACGCGGTGGACCGGCAGACCGGCATCGAGACCCTGGCCGGATTCGGCACCCCGATCCTCACCGTCACCGAGCCGACCGAGACCGCGACCGCGGCGGCCTTCGCGCACACCGCGGTGCTGGCCGGACGGTCCGGCAACGCGGCGCCGCTCGCGGAGGCGGGGCGGCTCTTCGGGCGCCTCGCACATCTGCTGGACGCCGTGGAGGACCGGGAGGCCGACGCCGCCTCCGGCGCCTGGAACCCGCTCACCGCCACCGGCACCCCGCTGGAGGAGGCCCGGCGGCTCGCCGACGACGCGGTGCACGGCATCCGTCTCGCCCTGCGCGAGGTCGAGTTCACGGACGGGGGTCTCGCCCACCGGCTTCTCGTGCATGAACTCCCCGACTCCGTCCGACGTGCCTTCGGTACGCCCTCCTGTGCCCACGGTTCGCACCCTTACGCCCCTCCTGGTGCTCCTGGTGCTCCGGGCGCCCCGACGCCCCCCGAGCCGCCGCGCCGCGACCGGCGCGGGCTGCTGGCGGGGTGCGCCGTGTGGCTGGGACTCGCCTGTACGTGCCAGATGTGCTGCGGGACCTACGAGGATCCGTGGACGCGGGAGCGCAAGGAAGGCTGTGCCAACAACTGCGACTGTGACTGCTGCGAGTGCTGTGACTGCTGCAGCTGCTGTGGGGAGGACGGCGGGTGCGGCGGGTGCGACTGCGGGTGCGACTGCTGAGCGGGAGGCGGGTGTCGCCGGGCGGGTGCCGTGCGGCACTGAGCGGAATCCAGCCATCCTGTTCCTTGTTCGACCGGTCGACACCGGGGTGTGACGACCGGTAACGCGATGTCGGGCGGGGAGCAACTCGACTACTCGTCCCTAAAGCACAGGCCAAAAGGCACCCTTGCGCCGAACGGTCGGGCGGCCGAATACTCGCCGCAGCGCTTGTCAGGGGCACGTCGGGTTCGGAATCCGAACGCGTCGGGTCTCCTGACTGCGCCTCACGGGCCCACAAACCCCACGAGGGCCCCCTACTTCCTTTGTGGAGGAACGAAAAGTGAGGATCAAGCGCACCACCCCTCGCAGCGGCATCACGAGACGGACTCGGCTGATCGCCGTCTCCACCGGCCTCGTGGCCGCCGCCGCAATCGCGATCCCCAGCGCGAACGCGGCCGACACCCCCACCACCTTCAGCTCCTCCGCGCTCAAGAGCGCGAGCAGCTCGGTGCTGAAGGCCGACATCCCGGGCACCGCCTGGGCCGTCGACAGCAAGACCAACCGGGTCGTCGTGACCGTCGACAGCACCGTCTCCCAGGCCGAGATCAACAAGATCAAGCAGCAGGCCGGGGACAACGCCGAGGCGATCACCGTCAAGCGCACCCCGGGTCAGTTCACCAAGCTCATCCAGGGCGGCGACGCCATCTACGCGAGCAGCTGGCGCTGCTCCCTCGGCTTCAACGTCCGCAGCAGCAGCGGGGTCGAGTACTTCCTGACCGCCGGTCACTGCACCGACGGTGCGGGCACCTGGTACTCCAACTCCGCGCGCACCACGGCCATCGGTACGACGGCCGGATCCAGCTTCCCGGGCAACGACTACGGCATCGTCCGGTACACCGGCTCCGTCAGCCGGCCCGGCACCGCGAACGGCGTGGACATCACCCGCGCGGCCACCCCGAGCGTGGGCACCACGGTCATCCGTGACGGCTCCACCACCGGTACGCACAGCGGCCGGGTCACCGCGCTCAACGCGACCGTCAACTACGGCGGCGGCGACATCGTCTCCGGTCTCATCCAGACCACGGTCTGCGCCGAGCCCGGCGACTCCGGCGGCGCGCTCTACGGCAGCAACGGCACCGCGTACGGTCTGACCTCTGGCGGCAGCGGCAACTGCTCCTCCGGCGGTACGACCTTCTTCCAGCCGGTGACCGAGGCCCTGAGCGCCTACGGGGTCAGCGTCTACTAGGACGCCCACCGGCGACGCCGGTCCCCGAGGCTCCGTCAGGAGCCGGCAGCCCGACGAGCCCCCGCACGCGATCCGCGTGCGGGGGCTCGTCCCTGTCCGGGGCCGGCGTCGCAACCGGTGCGGACGCAACGCCCGCTCGCCACGCCCCGGCCGGATCCCGACCGCGAGGGGGGTGATTTTCGGCCACACCACGAACGGGTGTACCGTACCGGGAGTTACGCCGGTGTGTCGTTTGCAGTGCGAACCGCCGCCCGTGTCCATGAACTGTCAGGACATAGAGGGCGCACGCCTCTTGTCGTACGCGCGTCCTGAAGTCGACCTTGTGTGCTCCCTGTGAGGTTCGGAAGAGTAGGCGCCGTTCAACCGGCACGGGCGTGGCTTTTGTTGTGCGTCACCCCCGTGGCCGTACGCCTTCCGGTCCGGTGGGGTCCCCACAACCACCCCGGGCCGTCCCCCCACAGGAGGACGTAAGTTGAAGCACCGACGCATACCCAGGCGCCGTGCCGTCATGGCGGGTGCGGGCATCGCCGCACTGGCCGCGGGCGCGGTCACCTTCCAGACTGCGAACGCCAGCGAGGTCCCGGCCGGCGCCGCGCCCCGCACCCTCTCGGTCCAGGCGGCCGGAAATCTCGCCTCGACGCTGCTCCAGGACCTGGGCACCGACGCGGCGGGAACGTACTACGACGCGAAGACCAAGAGCCTCGTGGTGAACGTGCTCGACGAGACCGCGGCCGAGGCCGTCACGTCGGCCGGGGCGCAGGCGAGAGTCGTGGCGAACTCCCTCGCCGATCTCAAGAGCGCGCGCACCACCCTCCAGCAGGACGCCACGATCCCGGGCACCTCCTGGGTGACCGACCCGGTCTCCAACAGGGTCGTCGTCACGGCGGACCGCACGGTCTCCAAGGCCGAGTGGGCCAAGCTCACCCAGGTCGTCGAAGGGCTCGGCGCCAAGGCCGAACTCAAGCGCACCAAGGGCGAGTACAAGCCCTTCATCGCGGGCGGCGACGCCATCACCGGCAACGGCGGGCGCTGCTCGCTCGGCTTCAACGTGACCAAGGGCGGCGAGCCGCACTTCCTCACCGCGGGCCACTGCACCGAGGGAATCTCGACGTGGTCGGACTCCTCGGGCAACGTGATCGGTGAGAACGCCGCGTCCAGCTTCCCGGGCGACGACTACGGCCTGGTCAAGTACACGGCCGACGTGGCCCACCCGAGCGAGGTGAACCTCTACAACGGCTCCTCGCAGTCCATCGGCGGCGCCGCCGAGGCCACCGTCGGCATGCAGGTGACCCGCAGCGGCTCCACCACCCAGGTGCACTCCGGCACGATCACCGGCCTGGACGCCACCGTGAACTACGGCAACGGCGACATCGTCAACGGTCTGATCCAGACCGACGTCTGCGCCGAGCCCGGCGACAGCGGCGGCTCGCTCTTCTCGGGCAACAGCGCGGTCGGCCTCACCTCCGGAGGCAGCGGCGACTGCTCCTCGGGCGGCGAGACCTTCTTCCAGCCCGTGACGGAGGCGCTGTCGGCCACCGGTACGCAGATCGGCTGAGCCCGCTCCGGCAGTACGACGTCCCGTCCCTCCACCGCGGAGGGGCGGGACGTCGGCGTGCGCGGCGGACGCCGTCTGCCTCAGTGTGCGGCCGGACGTCCTGGTTCCGGTGCCGGCCGTCTCCGCATGGCCGACATCAGCAGGGTGACGGCGGTTCCCGCCACCGCCCAGGCGGACAGCACCAGCAGCGAGACGGTCACGTCGTTGCCCCGGAAGTACACGATCGAGCGGGCGGCCCAGGTGCCGGCGCCCGGGGGCAGCGCCGGTCCGATGGCCGCCCAGAACGGCGGCAGCAGCGGTGGCGGCAGCGCGCCGCCCGAGCTGGGGTTGCCCAGGATCACCACGATCAGGATCGCCACGCCGATCCCGAGGACCCCGAAGACGGCCTGGAACGCGAGCGTGGCGGCGCCCACCGCGAAGATGATCAGCGCGCCCAGCCCCCACAGCCCCGCGAAACCGTCCGGCAGCGCGTCCAGGGCGGGCCCGACGATGAGGGCGCCGCCGAGTCCGCCGACGACCGCGACCAGCGCCATGGTGCCGAGCCGGATCGTCGCCCGGCGCAGGGTGGACGCCCGGGCGCCCGCGCTGATCGCCAGGATCGACGCGCACAGGTAGCCGCCCACGCACCAGCCCACCACCACGTAGAAGGACGAGAGCCCGTTGGCGTCCTGGGCGGACGCCGGGGCGACGTCCTCGACCCGCAGGGTGCGCCGCTCGTCCTGCTCCACCTCGGCGAAGAGCCGTTCCAGGGCGGTGGCCAGTGAGGTGCCGCCGCCGGTGGCGACCAGCAGGGTGTCGGTGGTCCCCTCCGGGTCGACGAGCAGCGCGCCGTCGATGTCCCGGTCCTCGATCCGCTCGCGGGCGGTGCCCGCGTCGGCCACCGTCCGCGGGTCCAGCGGTGAGCCGGGCAGCTCCTTCAGTCGGGTGACCGTCTGCTCGGCCACGGACGCCGGCGCCACGACCCCGAAGGGCGTCTCCCGCAGCTTCGGGTGGTGCAGGGCGCCCACGTACGAGGTGACGAACAGCAGCATGAGCGCGATCACGCCGAGCATGAGCAGGGTGGCCCGGGGGGTGACGGCGTCGCGCACCTCGCCGAGGAACGAGCGTGGGCGGGTCCCGGGGCCGGTGCTCTGTGTCATGTCCCCACGGTCCTGGGAAGCGGGTGTTTGCGCAGGTGGGACGGGGCCGGACGGATGTCGCACACTCATTCGAAAATTGGTCTATGGTGGGGGTGAGGTGACTGGGAACAGTTGTTCGATAGGCGGTCGGGACTCAGAGTGCGGGAGGTGCGTGTGCCGGGTTTCACGCATCTGCACACCGTCTCCGGGTTCTCCCTGCGCTACGGCGCCTCGCACCCGGAGCGGCTGGCCGAGCGGGCCTCGGAGCGGGGCATGGACGCCCTCGCCCTCACCGATCGCGACACCCTCGCCGGGTCCGTCCGCTTCGCCAAGGCCTGCGCGAAGGCCGGCGTCCGTCCGCTGTTCGGCGCGGAGCTGGCGGTGACCGCCCCGACGGCCGCCCCCGCCCCCGGGGACGTCTCCGTCCGGCGGGACCGGCGCCGCACCCCGGTACGCGGCGGTGCCTTCATCGACGAGTCGACACCGCGCGTCACCTTCCTCGCCCGGGACGGCGCCCGAGGCTGGGCCGACCTGTGCCGGCTGGTCTCCGCCGCCCACACGGCGGACGGCCTCCCGCGGCTGTCGTGGGAGGACAACCACGCCGACGGCCTGACCGTCCTGCTCGGCCCCGACTCCGACGTCGGCCGCGCCCTCGCCGCCGGCCGCCCCGACCGTGCCGCCCGGCTTCTCGCCCCCTGGCGGGAGGTGTACGGCGACGCCCTGCGCCTGGAGACCGTCTGGCACGGCCGTACCGGCACCGGGCCCGGCTCGCTGCGGCTGGCCGCCCGCACCCTGGGCTTCGCCGCCGAGCAGCACGTACGGCCCGTGCTCAGCAACGCCGTCCGTTACGCCGACCCCGGCCTCGGTCCGGTCGCCGACGTGCTGGACGCCGCCCGCCGGCTGGTCCCCGTCGACCCGGACCAAGGGCTGGACCCGGGGGAGGCCTGGCTCAAGGACGAGGGCGCCATGCTGCGGGCCGCCGAGCGGATCGTCGAGGCCGCCGGCTTCCGGCGCGAGGCCGCCCTGCGGCTGCTCGACCAGACCCAGGCGACGGCCGCCGCGTGCCTGGTCGACCCCGAGGACGACCTCGGCATGGGCAGCGTCCACTTCCCCGAGCCGCACCTGGTCGGCGCGGGCCGCCGCACCGCCCAGCGGGCGCTGGCCTCCCGCGCGAGCGCGGGCATGGTGCTGCGCGGCTACGACGGCCGCCGGGAGTACTGGGAGCGGATGCACCGTGAGCTGGACATCATCGCCCACCACGGCTTCGCCTCCTACTTCCTCACCGTCTCCCAGGTCGTCGACGACGTACGGGACATGGGGATCCGGGTCGCCGCGCGGGGCTCCGGCGCCGGCTCCCTGGTCAACCACCTGCTCGGCATCGCGCACGCCGACCCGGTCGAGCACGGGCTGCTGATGGAGCGCTTCCTGTCCAAGGAACGGGTGGTGCTGCCGGACATCGACATCGACGTGGAGTCGGCGCGGCGGCTGGAGGTCTACCGCGCGATCATCGGCCGGTTCGGCACCGAGCGGGTCGCCACGGTCGCCATGCCGGAGACCTACCGCGTACGCCACGCCATCCGGGACGTCGGCGCCGCGCTGTCCATGGACCCGGCCGAGATCGACCGGGTGGCCAAGTCCTTCCCGCACATCCGCGCCCGGGACGCCCGCGCGGCGCTCGAGGAACTGCCCGAACTGAGGCAGCTGGCGGGGGAGAAGGAGAAGTACGGCAGGCTGTGGGAGCTGGTCGAGGCCCTCGACGCGCTCCCGCGCGGCATCGCCATGCACCCCTGCGGGGTGCTGCTGTCCGACGCCTCCCTGCTGTCCCGCACACCGGTCATGCCGACCAGCGGCGAGGGCTTCCCGATGGCCCAGTTCGACAAGGACGACGTGGAGGACCTCGGGCTGCTCAAGCTGGACGTGCTGGGCGTGCGGATGCAGTCGGCGATGGCGCACGCGGTCACCGAGGTGGAGCGGGCGACGGGGGAGCGGATCGACCTGGACGCGGTGCCGGAGGACGATCCGGCGACGTACGGGCTGATCCGGTCCACCGAGACACTCGGCTGCTTCCAGATCGAGTCCCCCGGACAGCGGGACCTGGTCGGGCGGCTCCAGCCGTCCACCTTCCACGACCTGGTCGTGGACATCTCGCTGTTCCGGCCCGGGCCGGTCGCCGCCGACATGGTGCGGCCGTTCATCGAGGCGCGGCACGGGCGGGCCCCGGTGCGCTACCCGCACCCGGACCTGGAGGAGGCGCTGAAGGGGACGTACGGCGTCGTGGTCTTCCACGAGCAGGTCATCGACATCGTCTCGGTGCTGACCGGCTGCGGGCGCGGCGAGGCGGACCGGGTACGGCGCGGGCTGTCCGACCCGGAGTCGCAGGGGCGGATCAAGGTGTGGTTCGCGCAGCACGCGGCGGCCCGCGGCTACGACGCGGAAACGATTCAGCGCACCTGGGAGATCGTCGAGGCCTTCGGCTCCTACGGCTTCTGCAAGGCGCACGCGGTCGCCTTCGCCGTGCCGACGTACCAGTCGACGTGGCTGAAAGCGCACCATCCGGCCGCCTTCTACGCCGGGCTGCTCACCCATGACCCCGGGATGTACCCCAAGCGGCTGCTGCTGGCGGACGCGCGGAGGCGGGGGGTGCCGGTGCTGCCGCTGGACGTGAACAAGTCAGGGGTCACCCATAGGATCGAACTGGTGTCTGAATCGGGGGATGTGAAGGGGGCGTCGAAGGGCGACCCGAAGGGCGGGAAGCGGGTCTGGGGGCTGCGTCTGGCGCTCTCCGACGTGCACGGCATCAGCGAGGCCGAGGCGGAGCGGATCGCCGAGGGACAGCCGTACGCCTCACTGCTCGACTTCTGGGAGCGGGCCCGGCCCAGCCGCCCGCTCGCCGGGCGGCTCGCCCAGGTCGGCGCGCTGGACGCGTTCGGCGCCAACCGCCGCGACCTGCAACTGCACCTGACCGAACTGCACCGCGGCGCCCGCGGCGGACGTGGCGACCAGCTCCCGCTGTCCGGCGGCCGGCGGACCGCCTCCGCCGGGCTGCCCGACCTCACCGAGCCGGAGAAGCTCAGCGCCGAACTCGGCGTGCTGTCCATGGACGCCTCCCGCCATCTGATGGACGACCACGGCACCTTCCTCAAGGAGCTGGGCGTGGTCTCCGCGCGGCGGCTGCGCGAGCTGCGGCACGGGGAGACGGTGCTGGTCGCGGGCGCCAAGGCGGCCACCCAGACCCCGCCCGTCCGCTCCGGGCGGCGGGTCATCTTCTCCACCCTGGACGACGGCACGGGCCTGGTCGACCTCGCCTTCTTCGACGACTCGCACGACGCCTGCGCCCACACCGTCTTCCACTCCTGGCTGCTGCTGGTGCGCGGGGTGGTGCAGCGGCGCGGCCCGCGCAGCTTCAGCGTGGTCGGCTCCGCCGCCTGGAACCTCGCCGACCTGCTGGAGATCCGCCGGGAGGAGGGACTGGAAGGGGTCGCCGCGCGGCTCGCCGCCCCGGCCGGCAACGGCTCCGGGGCCGCCGACGACGAGGGCGCCCCGGCCCGCAGGCGGCTGGCCGGTTCGGACGGACTGCCCGCGCCGGCCGGTTCGGCGGCCCGGGATCCGATGGAGGAGCGGACGATCCGCATGCCCACGGGGTACGAGATGCACCCCTGGGCCGATCTGCGCCCCGCGGGCGAAGGGCCCGCGGTGGGAAGGAAGTTGTGGCACCAGAGTCCGGGGAGTGCGGGATGACCATTCTCTGCGTACGTTTCCAGCTGCCGCCGGTGGACGAGGCGGCCCTGCCGGGGCTGCTCGGCCTGCTGGAGGAGTTCACCCCCGTCGTGCAGGCCCTGCCGCCGGACGGCGCGCTGGCCGATCTGCGCGGCGCCGAACGGTACTTCGGGCGCACCGCGGTGGAACTGGCCTCGGTGATCCGGGTGCGAGCCCTCGCCCTGCACGGCGTCGACTGCGTGATCGGCGCCGGTCCCGGCCCGATGCTGGCCCGCATGGCGCTGCGGGAGGCCCGGCCGGGGCTGACCCGCGCGGTGGCCGAGGACGAGGTGCGGGAGTTCCTCGCCGGGCAGCCCGTCGTGGCGCTGCCCGGCGTCGGCACCAAGACCGCCCGCACCCTGTGCGAGTACGGCCTGGACAGCCTGGGCCGGGTCGCCGCCGCCCCGCTGTCCACGCTCCAGCGGCTGGTGGGCGCCCGCGCCGGACGCGAGCTGCACGAGAAGGCGAACGGCGTCGACCGCGGCCGGGTCGTGCCCGACGCCGTCTCCCGGTCACTGGCCACCGAACGCCCCTTCACCCGCGACGAACTGGACCCCGGCCGGCACCGCCGCGCCCTGCTCTCGGCCGCCGAGGAGCTGGGCGCCCGGCTGCGCGCGCTGGACCAGGTCTGCCGCGGCCTCACCCTCACCGTCCGCTACGCCGACCGGTCGGCGACCACCCGCACCCGCACGCTCCCCGAGCCGACCGCGCACTCGCCCGCGCTCACCAGGGCGGCGTACGGCCTGTACGAGGCGCTCGGTCTGCAGCGCGCCCGGGTGCGCGCGGTGGTGCTGCGCGCGGAGGGTCTCGACTCCGCCGAACAGGCCTCCCACCAGCTCACCTTCGATCCGGTGGACGAGAAGGTGCGCAGGATCGAGGAGGTCGCGGACCGGGTCCGGGCGAAGTTCGGCCCCCACGCGGTGATCCCGGGCACGCTGGCCGCCTGACCTGACCTGACCTGACCTGACGGGGCGGGCTCAGTTGGCCCACGGCGGCGCGATGCGTGTGCCGTCGGTCAGCGTCGCCTCCAGTCCCTGGGAGGTGGTCACCCAGGAGACGGCGGCCTCGGTGGCAGGGTTCTCCACGGCGAGCGTCGCGCCGGCGTTGACGATCACGGTGTCGCCGGCGGTGATCCGGTGCGGGGTGCCGTCGAGGGTGATCAGCAGTTCGCCGGCGAGCAGATGGAAGATCTCCTCGCGGCTGACGGTGTGCGCGGGCGCCCGGGTGCCGGCGGGGATCTCGCCCCGCCAGGCGCACAGCTCCCTGCTGCCGGTCGCGGGGGTGGCGTACGAGACGAAGCGGGCGCCGTGCATCTCGTGGACGACGGCATCGGACGGGCGGACGACAGGCATGCGGAACCTCCTGATAATGGTCAAGGAGCTTGACTATATGGTCAAGCACCTTGACTGTTTCGTCAAGGTGCTTGAATGTTCCCCGTGCAGAACTCCGAGGCCATGGCCCTGTCCGCCACCCTGCTCGCCGTCGCCGGAGACCTCACCCGGCGCATCCATGACGGCGTGGTCGCGCGCGGGTTCGAGGGCCTGCGGCCCGCCCACGGGTTCGCCTTCGCCCGGCTCGCCCCGGACGGCGCGACGGTCACCGATCTCGCGGTCCACCTCGGGGTGACCAAGCAGGCCGCGAGTCAGCTCGTCGACGAGCTGGTGCGCAAGGGGTACGCCGAGCGCCGCCCTCATCCCGTGGACGCGCGGGCGCGGCTGGTGGTGCTGACCGAGGCGGGGCGGGCCTGCACCCGGGCGGCCGAGGAGGCGGCGGCGGAGGTGGTGCGAGCCTGGAGCGAGGTGCTGGGGGAGCCGGAACTGTCCACTCTCTGCATGCAGTTGACGCGTATCGCACCCGACGGGGCGATTCGTCCCGCTTGGTGACGCCTTATCAGGCGGTGGCGGGTGATCGTGCGGTGACGGGGAGAGTTTTTACCGACCCGTAACTTCCCGGTCTTCCTACTCGCCCGTAACTTGATGAGTGAACAGCATCCCGTGATCCGGATCACAGGGCGTAGGACCCCACCCTTCCCCCTTGAGCCGCAAGGAGATCACACGATGCTGCCCTGGAAGCGGGTGATCAGACCGCTGGCCGCGTTCCTGCTGGCCGCGGCCGCCGTCACCGTCCCCACCGCGGCGAGCGCACAGGCCGCCGCCGCGCCCAGCTCCGGCTGGAACGACTTCACGTGCAAGCCCTCCGCCGCCCACCCCCGTCCCGTCGTCCTGGTCCACGGCACCTTCGGCAACTCCGTCGACAACTGGCTGGGCCTCGCGCCCTATCTGAAGAACCGTGGCTACTGCGTCTTCTCCCTCGACTACGGCCAGCTCCCCGGCGTCCCCTTCTTCCACGGCCTCGGCCCCGTCGAGAAGTCCGCCGAACAGCTCGACGCCTACGTCGACCGGGTGCTCGCCGCGACCGGCGCCGCGAAGGCCGACATCGTGGGCCACTCCCAGGGCGGCATGATGCCCCGCCACTACCTCAAGTTCCTCGGCGGCGCCGCCGAGGTGAACGCCCTCGTCGGCATCGCGCCCAGCAACCACGGCACCACCCTCGGCGGCCTCACCGCGCTCCTGCCGTACTTCCCCGGCGCCGAGGACCTGCTGAGCGAGGCCACCCCCGCCCTCGCCGACCAGGTCGCCGGCTCCGCCTTCCTCACCAAGCTCAACGCCGGCGGCGACACCGTGCCCGGCGTCCGCTACACCGTCATCGCCACCAGGTACGACCAGGTCGTCACCCCGTACCGCAGTGCCTTCCTGACCGGGCCGAACGTGCGGAACGTGGTGCTTCAGGACCTCTGTCCGGTCGACCTGTCCGAGCATCTGGCGATCGGGCTGCTCGACCGGATCGCCTTCCACGAGGTGGCGAACGCCCTCGACCCGGCCCACGCGAAACGGACCACCTGCGCCTCCGTGTTCAGCTGACACGTGTCATCGGTACGTCACGAACGGCGGGTCCCTGTCCGGCCTGAGCCGCCGGACAGGGACCCGCCGCCGGTTCAGCGGCCGTGCCGCCCGGTCGCCGTGCGCCGCCGCGCCGAGGCGAACAGCGCAGCCGAGCCGAGCGCCAGCGCCGCGGCCCCGCCGATCATCAGATACGGCGTCCCCGCGTCACCGCCGGTCTCCGCCAGGTTCTGCCCGCCGCCGGCCGCCTTCAGCTCGTTGCCCGTGCCGGCGTCCGCCGCGACCGGGTCGGCCGTGGTGGCGGGGTCGTCGTCACCGTGCCCGTGGTTCTCGACCGTCGACTTCTCCGCACCGGCCTCGATCTGCTCCTCGGACGGGGCGGAGGCCGCCGGTGCCGGGGCGGGCGCCTCCTTCGGAGTGTCCGCCTCCGCGGGCGCCTCTCCGCCGTCCGCCTCACCGCCGCCGGTCCCGCCCCCACCGGCCTGCGCGCCGCCGAAGGTGACGTCGGAGCAGGAGTAGAACGCCTCCGGGCTGTCCGAGCGCTGCCACACCGCGTACAGCAGCTGCTTGCCGGAGCGCTCGGGCAAGGTGCCGGAGAAGGTGTAGAAGCCGCCCGACGCGGCCGGGTCGGTGGACGTCGCCACCGGGTTCGCCAGGTCCAGGTCGTCCCAGGCCAGCGGCTGCGACGGGTCGTAACCGGGCTTGGTGACGTACACCGTGAAGGTCCCCTTGTGCGGGGCCGTCACCCGGTACTTGAAGGTGTACGGGCCGCTGGACACGCTCGTCGCAGGCCACTCGGCGCGGGTCAGATCGAGCCCCTTGAACGCCTCGTTGCCGGCGCTGCACAGCTTGCCGTCCGGGATGAGCTCCTGGTGGCGTCCGCCCGCGTCGCCGATGCGGACGCCGTTCCAGTCGTACAGCGCCTGGGTGCCGCCGGCCGTGACGGCCGCCTTGCATGCCTCGGACGTCGGACTCTCCGGCCCCTCGCCGAAGCACTGGAAGACCCGGCTGGCCGGGTCGCCCATCGAACCGTGGGCGGCGGCCGGCGCGGCGGCCAGGCCGGTGAGGGCGAGCGGGGCGAGACCGACGGCGGCGACAGCGGCCTTGCGGCGTGCGGACATGGGGCAGCAACTCCTCGACACGACGAACGACGGATCTCTGGGGGTGAACCCCGGGGGATCCCGTGGGGGTGGCTCAGAACGTAGCCCCGCGGAACCCGGAAATCGCCCGGTGAGGGCGGTGCGCGGAGATCCTTAATGTCGCTTTAAGGGAGCGTTCGGACTGGGATCAGGTAGGTACGGTGCGGGCATGACGAACGCGCGGATCCGGCCGGCCGTCGCCGCCGACGTACCGGCCGTGCGGGCGGTGGTCGACGCGGCCTTCCGGCCCTACATCGCCCGGATCGGAGTCGTACCGGTGCCCATGGAGGCGGACCACGCGGCGAACGTGGCCGCGGGGCGGGTGTTCGTCGCGGAGATCCCGGACGAGGGTGGGGGCGGGCCCGTACGGGTGGCTGGGCTGGTCGTCCTGGAGCCGCGCCCGGACCACCTGTACCTGGACGTCGTCGCCGTCCGCCCCGACGCCCGGGGTACCGGGCTGGGGCGGCTGCTGCTGGAGTTCGCGGAGGACCGGGCACGGGCGCTCGGACTGCCCGAGATCAGGCTCTTCACGAACGCCATGATGTGGGAGAACCAGAGGATCTACCCGAGATTCGGCTACGAGGCCGTCGAGCGCGGGACGACCGGGCCGTACGACCGGATCCACTACCGCAAGCGGCTGCGCTGAACCCCGCGGCGGCGCGCTCAGCCGTCGGGCCACCAGGTGCGGGCGACGTCCTCGCGGACCTCGGGCCGTCCCGTGGGACGCTCCTCGGTCTCCTCGCGGACCCGGCGGCTGTCCGTCTTCCTCGGGGGCTTCTGCACGGTGACTCGGCGCATGGCTGCCTCCTCGCGGGTCCACCGGGTTCCGTGTTCTCACGGCGGCGAACCTTTCGGGGGAGAGTTCCTCATCCGTCCCGTCGTGTCTGTGGCACCGGTCACGAATCGAGTGTCAGTGGCAGGTGTCACGCTGATGCCATGACCTTGCATCACGGTGACGGTACGGACGCGGACGGTGTCGACTGGGACGCGCGGGCGGCCTCATTCGACGAGGAGCCGGACCACGGGCTGCGCGACCCGGGGGTGCGTGCCGCCTGGGCCGCGCGGCTGAAGGACTGGCTGCCGGGCCGGCCCGGCGACGTCCTCGACCTCGGCTGCGGCACCGGCAGCCTCTCCCTCCTCGCGGCCGAACAGGGACACCGCGTCACCGGCGTGGACCGGTCCCCGGCGATGGTCGAGCTGGCCCGGCAGAAGCTCGCCGGGCGGCACGCGGTGTTCCTCACCGGCGACGCGGCAGCCCCTCCCGTCGACGACGAGCGGTACGACGCCGTCCTCGTCCGGCACGTGCTGTGGACGCTGCCCGAGCCGGACCGGGCCCTGCGGCGCTGGCACGACCTGCTGCGGCCGGGCGGACGGCTCGTGCTGGTCGAGGGGGTGTGGGGGACCGTGAGCCCGGTCGGGATACCCGCGGACCGGCTCACCGCCCTCCTCGCCCCGCTCGCCGCGCGGGCGCGCGTGGAGCGGCTGTCCGGGGACCCGGCGCTGTGGGGGCGCGCGGTCGACGACGAGCGGTACGCGGTGGTCGCCCTGCGGGACTGAACCGGCCCGGCGGTCTCTCAGCCGATCAGGGTCGCGAGGCCCGCCCCCCGGGCCAGGGCGTCCAGCTCGTCGAGGGCGGCCACCGCCGCCGCCGCGGCGGCCGGGTCCGTCGTGGACAGACCGCTCGCCGCGAACTCGTCCTCGTCCAGCCGCCGTACGTCCGTGCCGTCCGCGGACACCCACAGGTCCAGGTCGAGGTCCTCGACGACCAGGCGCCCGGCGGACACCTCGGCGGGACGGGTGACGTCGCAGTAGTGGCCCTTGAGGGTCCCCGCGGAGGTGCGCACCTCCTTCACGGAGTACCAGCGGTCGCGCCAGTAGTGCTCCGTGAAGACGTCCCCGGGCTCGAACCGGACGAAGCCGAAGTCGCGCACACCCTCGCCCGCCCACGGGGCGCGCACACTGACCCGGGTGCCGTCGTCGGCGAGCAGGGCCGCCGGGTACCGGATCTTCGTGCGGCCCGCCTTGACGAGGACCACCTCCACCGTGGCCGGACCGTCGGCCGAGAGGGCCGGGTCAGCCGAGTTCGCGGACATACCGCACCTCCGTGGCGCAGACTTCGTAGCCGAACCACTTGTTGATCGCGATCATCGGGCCGTTCCCGGTGTCGTTGCCGGTGAAGGCCTCCGTGAGCCCGGCGGCGCGGGCGCGGTGCAGCGAGTCGTTCTTGGCGAGCTTGGCCAGGCCCTGACCGCGGTGGGCGCGGGCCGTCCCCGTCATGACCGTGCCGTACCGGGTGCCGCCGTCCGTGCGGGCCGCGGAGAACGCGGCGGGACGGCCGTCGACCAGGGCCACCGTGGTCAGCTCGGGGCTGAACAGCGGGTGCTGCCAGGTCTCCCTGAGCCACGCCTCGTAGTCGGTGAACTCGGTGTCCACGTCGCTCGGTTCGTCCGCCGTGGTCTCCGCGTCCAGTGCGAACAGCGGGCGGGGGTCGTCGGCGTAGTCCGAGCCCGGACGCAGCTCCACGCCGGGCGGCGGGTCCTGGAGCGGGGGCAGCGTGCCGTGTGCGAGGTCCAGACGCAGGAAGTGCGCGGCGCGGCTCGCCCGGTAGCCGTGCGTCTCGGCGAACGCGCGGTTGCCGGGCTCGTCCAGCACCCAGGCGAACAGCTTGGCCGCCCCGTGCGCGGCCAGGTGCTCCTCGGCGGCGCGCACCAGCACCGTCCCCGCGCCCCGGCGGGTGTGCCGGGGGTGCACGTAGACGTTGAGGTTGGCCTGGCCCCGCACGGTGCTGTCGTGGGTCAGGTGCACCTGGGCCGTGCCGATCACCTCACCCTCGTCGTCCACGGCCACGAGGGGGCGGTAGTGGGCGTCGGGGTGCAGATGGGTGAGGTCGTGGGCGAGGGACTCCGGGGTGACGAGGACGAACGGCAGGGCGGCCTGCCGTACGCGGGCGAAGCCCTCCAGGTCTGCCCGGGCTTCGGGGCGGAGATCGCGGACGGTCACAGTCATGTGGGGGGACGCTACGAGGAAGTGAGGTGGGGGTGCCTCCCATTTTTCCGGGGGTGCGCGAGAATCGCGGCGTGAGTGTGCAGATCCATATCGAAGACGGGGCGCCGCCGTACGAGCAGGTGCGGGCGCAGATCTCCGAGCAGGCACGGTCGGGGGCGCTGCCCGTGGGGTACCGGCTGCCGACGGTGCGGGGGCTGGCCGAGACGCTCGGCCTCGCGGCGAACACGGTGGCGAAGGCGTACCGGGCGCTCGAGGCGGACGGGGTGATCGAGACGCGGGGGCGTAACGGGACGGTGATCGCTGCGGCGGGGCCGGCGGCGGAGCGGGAGGTTGCCGCCGCGGCGGAGGTTTTCGCCGAGCGGGTGCGGCGGTTGGGGGTGGGGGAGGAGGTGGCGCTGGCCGCTGTGAGGGATGCGTTGCGGGCGGTTTCTGAGTGAGGTCGCGCGCCGGCTGCGGGTGCGTTGGGCGTGAGCGCGCAGTTCCCCGCGCCCCTTAGGGGGGCGGGGGTTGAGTGCGCCGTTGCCCGAGGGCCTTCGAGGGCGTCATGTCGATCAACGTTCTGGCGTTGTGGACCGCTGCCGCGTTGGGGTCGTTGTTGAAGTAGGTGTGGACGTCCGCGGTCGCGGGCCAGGTGGTGGTGATGCGGTCCAGCCAGGTGCGCAGGGCCTGGCGGCCGTAGTGGGGCCAGGGGTGGGCGCGGCCCTGGTGGAAGCGCACGTAACCCCAGTCCGTGGTGCGCCAGAGCGGGGTGACGGGGCGGGACAGCACGTCGGCCCAGCACAGCGCGGCGCCCCGGGATTCCAGCACCGCCCGCACCTGCGGTGCCCACCACGACGGATGGCGCGGCTCGACCGCCACCCGCGTCGACGCGGGGAAACGGCGCAGGCAGGCGTCCAGCAGCGCGGGGTCGGCCTGGAGCGTCGGCGGGAGCTGGAGGAGGACGGGGCCCAGCCGGTCGCCGAGGCCGGCGGCCCGGTCCATCAGGCGCTCCACCGGCTCCTCGGGGTCCCGCAGCCGCTTGATGTGCGTCAGGTAGCGGCTGGCCTTGAGGGCGACGACGAAGCCCGGCGGGGTGCGCTCCCGCCAGGACTCGAAGGTCTCCCGGGACGGCAGCCGGTAGAAGGCGTTGTTGACCTCGACGGTGGCGAAGGCGGCCGCGTACTCCTCCAGCCACAGCCGTACCGGCAGACCGGGCGGGTACAGCACCCCGCGCCAGTCCTTGTACTGCCATCCCGAGGTCCCGACCAGCAGCGGCATGCGGCCCTCCCGGCTGCTACAGGTACAGGCCCGCGTCCGCGTCGCCGCGCGGTTCCGGCAGGGAGGTCGGGGAGGTGCCCCGGCGCAGGGCGTACAGCTCGGCGAGGCTCGCCCCCTCGCGTCCGACGCCCTCCTCGCGGCCCAGCCAGTCCACCGCCTCCGTGCGGGTCAGTTGGCCCACCTCGATCCGCGCCAGGCAGCGGCCCGGACGCACCACGGCCGGGTGCAGGCGCTCCAGGTCCTCGTTGGTGGTGACGCCCACCAGCACGTTGCGGCCCTGGCCGAGCAGACCGTCGGTCAGGTTCAGCAGCCGGGACAGCGCCTGACCCGCCGTGTGCTTGGCCTCGCCCCGGATCAGCTCGTCGCAGTCCTCCAGGAGCAGCAGCCGCCAGCGGTTCTTGCCGGACGCGTCCTCCTCGCCGATCGCGATGTCCATGAGGTAGCCGACGTCGGAGAAGAGCCGCTCGGGGTCCAGGACGCAGTCCACCTGGCACCAGTCCCGCCAGGACCGGGCCAGGGTGCGCAGCGCGGAGGTCTTGCCGGTGCCCGGCGGACCGTGCAGCAGGAGCAGCCGGCCCGAGATGTCCTCGGGGGTGGTCTTCATCAGACGGTCCATCGCGTCCGCGACCGGAGCCGTGTAGTTGGGCCGGATCTCCTCCCAGGTGCCGGCCGCGATCTGCCGGGTGGTGCGGTGCGGGCCGCGGCGCGGGGAGACGTACCAGAACCCCATGGTGACGTTCTCCGGCTGCGGTTCGGGTTCGTCCGCCGCGCCCTCGGTCGCCTCGTCCAGGACCTTGGCCGCCAGTTCGGCGCTGGTCGCGGTCACCGTGACGTCGGCGCCCCGGCTCCAGCGGGAGATCAGCAGCGTCCAGCCGTCCCCCTCGGCCAGGGTGGCGCTGCGGTCGTCGTCCTTGGCGAGCCGCAGCACCCGGGCGTGCGGGGGCAGCAGGGTCGCCCCGGAGCGCACCCGGTCGATGGAGACGGCGTGCGAGAAGGGCTGCTCGCCCGTCGCGAAACGGCCGAGGAACAGCGCGTCGACGACGTCGGACGGGGAGTCGTTGTCGTCGACGTTGAGCCGGATCGGCAGTGCGTCGTGCGGGTGGGAGGACATGTCGCCATGATCGGTCACGCGCGGGCCCCGTGCACCCGATTTGCCGGGTGCGCCGGTGCGCGGGTGTTCGTCCGGTACTCAACGGTAATAGTTTTGGCATGAACACTTCCACTCAACACGCGTAGGCGGTACGACGGTTGAGGCAGAGATCCTGCTAAAGGGAGGTTCCATGAGACGTTCCCGACTTGTTCTCTTCCTCGGCACTCTCCTCCTCGCCGTCACCACCGCCCTCACAGGGGCGGCCGCGGCGCACGCGTCACCACAGACGGCCCCCGGGCCGTACGTGGCCCTCGGCGACTCCTACTCCTCCGGTGTCGGCGCCGGCAGCTACATCTCCTCCAGCGGCGACTGCAAGCGCAGCACGAAGGCCCACCCCTACCTCTGGGCGGCCGCCAACTCACCCTCGTCCTTCTCCTTCACCGCCTGCTCGGGCGCCCGAACGGGTGATGTCCTCTCCGGGCAGCTCGGCCCGCTCTCCGCGAGCACCGCCCTCGTCTCGATCAGCATCGGCGGCAACGACGCCGGTTTCGCCGACGTCATGACGACCTGTGTGCTCCAGTCCGACAGCTCCTGCCTCTCCCGCATCGCCACCGCCCGTGCCTTCGTCGACTCGACGCTGCCCGGCAGGCTCGACGGCGTCTACACGGCCATCCGCGACCGCGCACCCAACGCCCACGTCGTGGTGCTCGGTTACCCCCGCTTCTACCGGCTCGGCGCCACCTGCATCGGCCTCTCCGAGACCAAGCGGAAGGCGATCAACGACGCCTCCGACCACCTCAACACCGCCATCGCCCAGCGCTCCCGGGCGTACGGCTTCACCTTCGGTGACGTCCGCACCACGTTCACCGGCCACGAGATCTGCTCCGGCGACTCCTGGCTGCACAGCGTGGACTGGCTGAACATCGGCAACTCGTACCACCCGAAGGCCTCCGGACAGTCCGGCGGCTACCTCCCCGTGCTCAACTCGGCGGCCTGACCCCGCGGGCCCAATACCCGCCGCCGTCCGCACCGGACGCCGAGGCGGAGGCCCCGTCCGGCGGGGTCTCCGTCTCGCACACCACCGAGAACGGCACGGTCTTCGACGTCGCCCGCACCGGCTGGCGCACCTCGACCCCGATCCGGCTGTGGAACGTGCCGCTCTCCGCGTACGTCCGCACCACCACGGTGTCCTGCCGCGTCCTCCCGCCGTCCGCGGGGAACGACAGGGTCCGCCAGCCGTGGTCCACCACCGAACCGTCCTCGGCCGCCCAGCGGTAGGAGACCTCGGCGGGCAGCCGGTTCACCGTGAACGTCGCCGTGAACGCGGGCGCCCCGTCCTCCGGTGGCGGACAGGCCCCGGAGTACTCCGTGTGCGCGCCGGTCACCGTGACGGACACGGTGAGCGCCGAGGGAGTGGTCTCCCCTTCGTGCCCCTCGCCGCCACCGTCCCCGTCGTCCCCGTCGTCCCCGTCGTCCGCCGAGGACGAGTTGGTGGCCGGGTCATCCGTGCGCCCCGTCCCGCCGGCGCCCTCGTCGTCGGTGCCGCCGCTCCGGGCGGGCGAACTGGCCCCGCCGGCGCCGGCCTCCGGTCCACCGTCGTCCCGGTTCAGCAGCGCGTACGACAGCCCCGCCAGCGCGAGCGCCAGCAGCACCACTCCCGCGACCAGCAGCACGGCACTCCGGCGACCGCGCCCGGGCGGGGCGGCGGGCGCCGTGGCGGTCGTCGGCGTCCCCGTCACGGGCGTCCCCGCGACCGGCGCCGCGGAGGCCGACGCCGCTGCCCCGGAGTACGGCGGCAGCGGAAGCGCCGCCACCGTCGGGGCGTACGACGAGGCCGTACGCCCCGTGTCCGCGTCCGGCGAGCCCCCGGCGCCGACGACCCGCAGATCCCGCAACGCCTGGTCGGCCGGCAGCCGTCCGGCGGGATCCTTGCGCAGCAGTCCCTCGATCACCGGCCCGAGCGGACCCGCCCGGCGCGGCGGCGGCAGCTCCTCGTCGACGATCGCCCGCAGCGTGCTCAGCGGGGTGTCCTGCCGGAACGGGGACTGGCCCTCGACCGCCGCGTACAACAGCACACCGAGCGACCACAGGTCCGACTCCGGGCCCGGGGTGCGGCCCAACGCCCGCTCCGGCGCCAGGAACTCCGGCGACCCGACGACCTCGCCGGTCATCGTCAGCGCGGAGCTGCCCTCGACCATGGCGATCCCGAAGTCGGTGAGCACCACCCGGCCGTCGTTCGCGATCAGCACGTTGGCGGGCTTCACGTCCCGGTGCAGCACTCCCGCCGCGTGCGCGGCGCGCAGCGCGGCCAGCACCTCCGCGCCGATGTGCGCCGCCCGCCGAGGCGACAGCGGGCCCTCGGCGTCCAGCACCTCCGCCAGCGACAGACCGCGCACCAGCTCCATGACGATCCACGGCCGTCCGTCCTCCGTCGCCACGTCGTACACGGTGACCACGTTGCGGTCGGTGATCCGGGCCGCCGCCCACGCCTCCCGTTCCAGACGCGCGTACATCCGCTCCACGTCGGACGCCGGCAACCCGGCCGGGGCGCGCACCTCCTTCACCGCGACCTCGCGGTGCAGCACCTCGTCGCGGGCCCGCCACACGGTGCCCATGCCGCCCTCGCCCAGCGGCGACAGCAGCCGGTAGCGGCCGGCGATCATCCGCTCACTGCCCGGTTCTTCGGACACGGCGCCCCCATTCGCGTCCGGGCGAATTCACCCTTTCCTCATGAAAGTAGCTCAGCCGAGTGCGGATGCCGCCCCCCTGAACACCAATCCGGCCCCCAGGACGAGGACGACGCACGCCGAAGCGAGGGGCGCGCTCCGGCGCACCAGCGCCGCCCACGGCGCGCTCGTCCAGCGCGGGCGCCGGGCCAGCAGCCGGGACACGCCCCCGCCCGCCCGCACCACCACGTAGCCGGCGGCGGTGAGGGTGAGGGCCAGGCCGACGCCGTACGCGACGACGAGCAGCAGCCCGAACCAGGCGTGGCCGAGGGCGGCGGCGCCGACCAGCACGACGACGGCGGACGGGCTCGGCACCAGCCCGCCGGCGAAGCCGAGCAGGATCGTGCCGCGGAGGGTGGGCGCGGTGGGGTGGGTGTGCGTCCGGCCGCCGTGGGTGTGCGTGAGGGGGGTGTGGGCGTGCGCGTCGCCGTGGGGGAGGTCGTGGCCGTGGGGGTGGTCGTGTGCGTGGGCGCTGTCGTGCCCGTGCCCGTGCCCGTGCCCGTGGGTATGCGTGTGCCCGTGGGCCTGGTTCCGGTGGTGGCGCAGGGCGCGGCGTACCAACTGGGCGCCGGCCAGGGTGACCAGGGTGCCGCTGGCGACGCCCAGCCAGGCGACCACCGAGGGCGCGGCGGCGGAGCCGGCCGTCACCAGCAGGCCCAGGGCGACCACACCGAGGGTGTGGGTGACCGTCACGGAGGCGGCCATCGGCAGCACGTCACGGAGCCGGGCCCCGCTCCCGCGGGCCGCCGCGGTCGCGGCCATCAGGGTCTTGCCGTGGCCCGGGGCGAGCGCGTGCATCGCGCCGAGGACCACCGCGAGCAGCAGGGCCAGCGCCGCGAGGCCGGCGGTCAGGTCGCGCCGGGCGACGAGGCCGTCCAGCGCACGGGTCCAGCGGTCGGCGCCCCGGGGCAGCACGGCGGCTGCCGGCGCGTCCGCCTCGCTCGTCCCGCCGGTCCCGTCCGCCGCCGGTGCCGGGCCGCCCGGCCGGACGCGCAGGGTCGCGGTCCGGGTGTCGGGCGGGGACGTGAGCCGCCGATCCGGGTAGCGGGTCAGCCGGGCGGAGAGGGAGTCCTCGGGTACGTCCGAGGCGGTGAGCGTCGTACGGTCGCCCCGCGCCGTGATCTCCCGCCAGCCGGGGCCGGACTCCCCGCCCGCCGCGCGGAAGCCGACGGCCACCGTGCGGTCCCGGGGGAGGGGCGCGGTCAGCCGGCACTCCACGCGCAGGGTGTCCAGGCCCGCCTGACCGGGGTTCACCCGCACGTGGGCGGAGCGCACCGTGAGCTCTGCAGGACGCCCGTCGGCGCGTACCGCGCTGTCCCGCGCGGCCGTCGCGCACCGCTGCCGGGCCCAGGCGTCCCGGCCCAGCCGGGTGAGGTCAGGACCGGCCTGGGTGGCGGGGATCTCGGCGAGGTCCTCGACGTGGTGCACGCGCAGTTCGGCGGGCGCCGCCACCAGTCCGTCGTAGCGGTTGACGGTGAAGTTGCCGAGCGGGTGCGCGCTCGCCTCGGCGGCCGGGAGCAGGGCGAGCGCCCCGGCGGCGGTGAGGACCGCGGCGCCGGCGGCGGCGGAGCGGAGCGGGGTCACCGGGCCGCCTCCCGTTCCGTCAGTTCCCTCAGTTCGTTCAGCGCGGTGCGCGCCGCACGGGCGCCGAGCGGGGAGAAGCCCGGGTTCAGCTCCAGGGCGGCGGTGAGGGAGGTGCGGGCGGCGCGGTGGTGGCCGGCGGCCCGCTCGATCATGCCCCGGTGGTAGAGGAAGGCGGCGTCGCGGTAGCCGGTGGCGGTGGCGCGACGGGTGAGGGGAAGGGCCTGTGCGGAGCGGCCGGACCGGTGCAGGGCCCAGGCGAGTGCGTCCGCCGTGTGCACGGTGTGCCGGCGGCCCCACTCGGCGCGGGCCGCGCGCAGCGCCTCGGCGGTGTCCCCGTGGTCGGCGGCGGCGAGCGCGGTGTCCAGGTCGGCGTCGACGCCCCCGGCCCGGGCCAGCGCGGTCCAGGCGTCGACCAGGGCGTACTGCTCGCGCGCCCTCGCGCGGTCACCGGGGCCGCCGCGGGCCTCGTACAGCTCACCGAGGGCGACCAGCGGTCCGGGCAGCGGGGAGCGGGCGACGACCTGCTCCAGCGTGCGGACGGCGCTCGCGCGGTCGCCGCCCGCCGCCTGGGCGCGCGCCCGGCCCTCCAGGGCGGGGAGGTGGGTGTCGTCCGCCGCGAGGGCCCGCGCGTAGTGGTGAAGGGCCGCCGGGTACCGGCCCTGGCCGCGTTCCAGGTTGCCCAGCGCGGTCGCGACGTACGCCACGTCCGCGGCGGAGGCGGCGCCGTCGAGCGCGCGGTGCAGCACCCGCCGGGCGGTGGTCACGTCACCGCGCAGCTCCCGCACGTAGGCGTACCGCGTGAACACGGGTACGCCCGGACGCCTGCGGTCGGCGACCCGCGCGGCCCGCTCGGCCTCCTCGTACCGGCCGAGTTCCACCAGGGCGTCGATCCGGGAGCACAGGGCGCGCTCGCTGTACGGGTTTCGTGCCAGGGCGCGGTCGGCGTGCTCCAGGGCGCCGGGGAAGTCGTGGCGTGCGGCGGCGAGGGCGGCCAGACCGGCGAGCGCCTGGTCGTTGCCGGGACGCTGGGCGAGGGAACGGTCGAGGGCCTCTTCGGCGCGGGCGTAGTGGGTGGGGTCCCCGTCGGTGCGCGCCCGCTCGACCTGGGCGAGGCCCAGGGTGGCCCAGGCGCCGAAGTCCCTGGGCTGGACGCGCAGATGGACCCGCAACGAGCGGATCGCCGCGTCGAGGTCACCCCCGGCGAGCGTCCCGGCGGTCACCGTGCCGGCCGCCGGCGCCGCCGCCCGGGCCGTGTCCCGCCCCTCGTCCCCCACGGCGACGGCTCCGGCGGTCATCGCCACCGCGAGCAGCACGGCACACGAGATCAGATGCAGCCCCCGCCCCCGCCGCGCGGCAGCGGCGAACCGCCGCAAGGCGACCACCCGCTCGCCCCCACCACCGCCCGCGGCCGACACCTCCGCTTCGCCACCGGGTCGCGGCGCGGCGGCAGCGGCCCGACGCCGCCCCGCGAGTGCGCGACCGGCCCCCGGCGCCTGTCGGAACGCGGTCGCCCGGCCCTTCACGGTCGGATCCAGGCTGTCCGGTGCGCTGGCACCTCCGGTGGGCGAGGGACTGCCGCTCGGCGTCCTGCCGCTCCCGTCGGCCGGTCGCGGGACAGCGGGGTGTCCGTGGACGTCCGACGGCACGCCCTCGGCGGGCGGGCACGACGCGGGCCGGTGCTCCACTGCCGGGCGTGGACTGTCCGGCTCGCCCTCGCCCCCGGCACCCGGGTGCGGACCGTCCGGTGCTCCCATGCCCCCCACGCCCGGGCGTGGAACGTCCTGCGCCGGTTCGCCCCGGGGGGCCGGGGCGGCGGCGGGTCGGCCGCTTTCGCGGGCCGGGTCGTTCGTGCGCGGGGGCATGGCTCTCCTCGGTGGTCGGCGGCGCGGCCCTGACGTGGGGGGACGGGAGGGCCGCGCCTGTCGGTGGGGGCGGCCGGAAGTGCCGGCCGCCCGGGGGATCCGGGGCGGCGGTCAGTACGCCCGGCGGCGCATCCGGCGCCACCACATCAGCGCCACGCCGATCAGCAGCAGTCCGCCCGCTCCCGCGCCCGCGGAGGCGGCGACGAGGGCGGTGTCGCTCGTGCCGTCCGTCCCGGCGGGCCGCAGCGCGTCACCCAGCTGGTTGCGCACGTCGTTGCCGCTGTCGACGCCCTTGGCGAGCGGGCCGCGCGACCCCTCCGTGGGGTTCGCCAGGTAGGGGAAGGACGTGCCGAACTCCTTGTCGTTGGCGTCGACCGCGTCCCCCAGGTCGTTCTTCGCCCCGACCAGTTCCCCCTCGACGACCTGGAGCGCGGCGTCGACGACGTCGTCCGTCAGCCGGCGCCCGTTGGGGAAGCCGGCGGTGTCGCCGTCCAGGACGCCCAGCCGCTTCGGCTCGGCGGCCGGTTCGATCGACGTGTTGAGGCGCAGCATCTCCGAAGGGCGCACGTGCGGTGGCTGGTTGAGGCCCTCGACGCCCTTGAGGAACACGTCGACCAGATCCTCGCGCGGCTCCTTCGGTGCCGGGATCTTGTAGATCGCCTCGATCAGCTTCGGCAGCTCCGGCTCGGTGACGTTCTTCAGGAACCGTGCGTCGTCCCACGGCGCGGACGCGTTGAAGGTGTCCTTGTCCCCGATCGGGTTGACGACCTCGTTCACCAGTGGGCTGCCCAGCCGGGACACCTGCACGAAGTGCCCCTCGGCGTTCTCCCGCTGGGTGGTGGACCAGATGCCGACCACCGGTTGGTCCGCCGACTCGGTGATCAGGTGCGTCGGCACCTGCAGCGCGACCGAGTTGACGTTGTAGCCCTTGAGGGTGTCGTTGCCGACCTCGGAGAGGTTCCCGCCGTACAGCAGGTCGAAGACCCGCAGGTCCAGGAAGAACGGGTCGTCGGCCTGCCCGGCGAACGTGGTGGTGCCGCCCGCCAGTTCACGCACCGCCTGCTCGCGCAGGGTGTCGTAGTCCGGCATGGACGCCTTGCCGACGTTCGACGGCGCCACCGGCACGTCGTGCGCGATCGTCGTGCGGGACACGGCGTGCTGGTTCTTCAGCTTCAGCAGCTCGACGTCGTAGGTCTGGGTGATGTTGAGGTCCGGGTCGTCCAGGGCGGTGACCGGCCCGGTGTTGTAGAGGAACGTCTTCCCGTTCTTCACGTGGGTCTTGAAGGTGTAGCGGAACAGCAGCTCGCCCTGGGCGTCACCGTTGTTGTCGATGTGGATGTCGTACTGCGCGTCCTCCGCGAACGTGAAGAAGTTCGGCCCCCCGGCCGGCTCCTCGAACGGGATCCAGTTCGCGATGATCGTCGTCGTGTCCGGCTTGTCGGGACTGACGAACGCGTACAGGTCCGTGTTGTCGTACTGCGGGGTGCCCGAGATCAGCGGGGCCTCCCGGTGGGAGGAGGCGGAGGCCGCCTCGGGTTCCAGCGCGGACACGCCGGCGGCCGCGAGCCCCCCGGCGGCCAGCGCACCACAGATCAGGGTCGCGAGGCCCCTGCGCCCCGCAGCGGTCCTGGAGTTAGGTGTCATGCCGTCCGTCCTCAGTGCCGACTTGCCTTGACGCACTGGGATTCGGAGCCCCGGGCGGCCCGGATTGGCCGGACCGTGAACTTGTTCCCGCACCCCTCCCCGACGGCCGCCGCGCCCGTAGCATTTCTCCCCGCCGACCCGCGTTTTCGGCCCCGTGATCCGTACTTCCCATCCGGAGGCGCGCTCGCTGCGTATGCCTTGTGCGACCGGACGGTCCGACGGGCCGGGAGAGGGGGAGGGGCGTTGGAGGCGGATCAGCTGCTGATCCAGGTGGCCGGCGGCGACCAGAAGGCGTTCGAGGATCTCTACGGGCTGGTCTCCGGACCGGTGTACGGGCTGGTGCGGCGCGTGGTGCGCGACCCGGCCCAGTCCGAGGAGGTGGCCCAGGAGGTGCTGCTCGAACTCTGGCGCTCCGCCGCGCGGTTCGACCCCGGCCGGGGCAGCGCGCTGTCCTGGGTGCTCACCCTGGCCCACCGCCGCGCCGTCGACCGGGTGCGCAGCGTCCGCGCGGCGGGCGAGCGCGAGCAGCGCGAGGCCCGGCGTGGCCACGGACCCGCCTTCGACCAGGTCGCCGAGGAGGTCGAGGCCGGACTCGAACGCGAGTGGGTGCGCCGCTGTCTGGACCGGCTCACCGCACTGCAGCGCCAGTCGGTGACCCTCGCCTACTACGACGGCTACACCTACCGGGAGGTGGCCGAGCGGCTCAAACTGCCGCTGGGCACCGTCAAGACCCGTATGCGGGACGGGCTCGCCCGCCTGCGGAACTGCCTGGGAGGCGCGGCATGAGTCCGTTCGGCCGGCTGTTCTCCCGGGAGGACCTGCACTCGCTCGCCGCCCCCTACGCCCTCGACGCCCTGGAACCCGCCGAGCGGGTCCGCTTCGAGAAGCACCTGAAGTCCTGCGCCCGGTGCGCCGCCGAGGTGCGCGACCTTGCCGAGGACGCCGTCAGGCTGGCCTGGTCCACGGCCGCGCCCGCGCCGCCCGCCCTGCGGGACCGGGTCCTCGCCGCCGTGCGCACCACCGCCCAGGAACCCGCGCCGCAGGGGAAGCCGCGCGCGCGTGAACCGCAGCTGCCGCCCCACGTCTGGGGCGCGGCACCCCCGCCGCGCGTCCGGGAACGCCGGCCGCTGTTCGTGCCGTTCGCCACGGCCACCGCCGCCGCGGCACTTGTCGTCGCCGCGCTGTTCGGAGTGCAGGCGAACCGCACCCAGGACGAACTGAACGCCGCACGCGACCGGACACGTGAGATCGCCCACGTTCTCGCGGCCCCCGATGCCCGCGCGAGCAGCGGCCGGGACGCACGCGGCCGCACGATCGGAGTGATCGCTTCCGTATCGGCTCGCGGTGCCGTCGTCACTCTGGGCGGATACGGCGACCCTCCGAACGGACGTGTGCGCCAGCTCTGGCTCATGGACCAGGACGGCCGGCCCCGCTCCCTGGGCCTCTTCGAGGGCGACACGCCCTTGGTCGCGTCCGGTCTCGACACCTCGGCGACGTCACTCGCGGTAACCGTCGAACCGGACGGCGGCTCTCCGCAACCCACCGGCCAGCCCATCGTCCAACTCGCCCTGAAAACGGTCGGATTCGGAGAGTAATCGTCGAGTGTTCGTCAACACCCTTACGGGGAAGGTGAATCCTGTGGCCTCGATACACGGGTGCCCGTATGGGGCGATAGGGTTACCCTGCCCGGGCCGGGTGGAGTCGTACGGGTGGGGAGTGACATGGAACAGATAACAGTGCGCAGCAGGGCCAGGGTCCCTGCGATCACCTGCGGCAGCAGCGCGAGCAGTTCGCGCCTCGACCGCCATCTCTCGGTCCTCGCGGGGCCGGCGGTCCCGCAGCGGGAGACGGCCGAGGCGACGTCGCTCATGCGTGAGCTGACCGCGCGTGACAGCGCGCACCACGGCACCAGGGGCGCGCGGGCCCGCACAAGCCGCGTCTCGCTCTTCGCCCCGCTGCGCCGACTGCGCCGCTCCCTGTTCGGCAGCCGGTAGCGTCCGCGCCGGACGGTCCAGCCGTCCCGGCGCGGCGCGCCCGCCCGCTCGCCGTCCCCACGGCACACGGCCCCCACTCCGCCGGTCCACACACCCCCGGCACCTCACCCTGCCGACGCCACCGATCCCACCCGGCCGCGACCGCAGGGCCCCATTTCAGTGACCCTCCCGCCCGCACACCCACCGCGGACCCTGGGGCTGCCGTCGCCCCCACGCGCGCACCCGGCGTGACCAAGGGCCCCCTGTCGCCCCTCCCACGCGCGCACCCGGCGCCTCTTCCGTCACCGCTCCCCGTGCGCGTACCGCCGTACCGCGAGCGGAACGAACACCGCGAGCAGCACCGCACACCAGGCCAGTGACCCCGCGACCGGGTGCGCCATCGGCCAGGCCGAGTCCTGAGGTACCGGCGCGTTGCCGAACAGATCCCGCAGCGCCGTCGCCACCGCGCTGATCGGATTCCACTCCGCCACCGTGCGTAGTCCGTCCGGCAGCCCCGCCGTCGGGATGTAGGCGCTCGACAGCAGCGGCAGCAGGAAGGTCGCGCCACCCAGCTGACCGGCCGCCTCCTCGTTCCGCGTCAGCAGGCCCAGGTAGATCCCGGCCCACACGCACGCGAACCGGAACAGCAGCAGCAGACCGATGGCGCCCGCCGCCTCCGGCGCGCCGCCCTCCACCCGCCAGCCCACCGCGAGCCCCACCAGCAGGAACGGCACCGTCCCGGCCGCCGTGACGAGGACGTCGGCGACCGCCTGGCCCGCCGGCACGGCCGCCCGGCTCATCGGCAGCGTCCGGAACCGGTCCGTCACCCCGCGATGGACGTCCTGCGCCGACTGGAACATGCCGGTCATCACACCGCCCGCCGCCGTCGCGACCAGCAGCCCCGGCACCAGGAAGGACCGGTACCCGGCGCCCGGCACGGCGAGCGCGCTGCCGAAGACGTAGCCGAAGAACAGCAGCATGCTCACCGGCATCGTCTGGGTGAGGATCAGCAGTCCCGGGTTGTTCCGCATCCGCCGCAGCTGCCGGCCGAGCATCGCGGTGCCGTCGTACGCCAACGTGCTCATGCGGCACGCTCCTTGTCGCCACAGGGGAGGTCCGCCGGGTCGGCCGGCGGCTCGGTCAGCCGCAGGAACACGTCGTCGAGGGTCGGCGGTCTGAGGCTCGCGTCGACCAGCGGCACGCCGGCCGCGTCCAGCGTGCGCACCAGGTGCGGCAGGGTGAGCGTGGGGTCCCGGGTGACCGCGCCGACCGCGTGCCGTTCGCGGTCCAGCGAGGGCCGCGACCCGGTGAGCCGGTCCAGCACCCCGGCCGCCGCCTCCAGTGTGTGGCCGTCCGCCACCACCACCTCGGCATGCGTCCCCACCAGGGCCTTCAGTTCGGCCGGTGAGCCGGTGTGCGCGACCCGGCCCCGGTCGACGAGCGCGATGTCGTCGGCCAGCTGGTCGGCCTCCTCCAGGTACTGGGTGGTCAGCAGCACCGTCGTCCCCGCGCCGGTCAGCTCCCGGACCACCTCCCAGATCAGGTTGCGGCCGGCCGGGTCGAGCCCGGTCGTCGGCTCGTCCAGGAACAGCACCTCGGGCCGCCGGACCAGGCTCACCGCGAGGTCCAGCCGCCGCCGCATGCCCCCCGACCAGGTGGAGGCGGGACGGTCGGCCGCCTCCGTCAGCCCGAAGCGGGCGAGCAGTTCGTCGGCGCGGGCGGCCGCGCCCCGCGCCCGGTGCAGCCGTGCGAACAGCCGCAGGTTCTGGCGGCCGGTGAGGTCCCCGTCGATCGATGTGTCCTGCCCGGTGACGCCGATCCGGCGCCGTACGGCGGCCGCCTCGCGCAGCAGGTCGTGGCCGGCGACCCGCGCGGACCCCGCGTCGGGGCGCAGCAGCGTGGTCAGCAGCCGGACCGCCGTCGTCTTGCCCGCGCCGTTGGGGCCGAGCAGCCCGCACACCGTGCCCTCGGCCACCGCCAGATCCAGCCCGCGCAGGGCACGCACGGCACCGAAGCGCTTCTCCAACCCCTCACTAAGTACAGCGTACGTAGTAGTCATGGGGTGACCATAGCGCACTACGTACGGTGTACGTAACTACGATGGTGAGCGAGGTGATGACCGATGGCGGGCCGAGCGGCCGAACCCGAAGTGATCTGGGCGCGCCCCGAGCGCAGCGGCCGTGGGCCCCGGCCGGCGTACAGCCGCGCCGACATCGCGGCTGCCGCTGTGCGGGTCGCCGACGCCGAGGGCCTGGACGCGGTGTCCATGCGCCGCGTCGCCGCCGAGCTGGGCTGCGGCACCATGTCGCTGTACAACTACGTCCCCCGCAAGGAGGACCTGCACGAGCTGATGGTCGACGCGGTCGCCGGCGAGCATGAACTGTGGGAGCCGAGCGGTGACTGGCGTGCCGACATGGTGCGGGTCGCCCACCAGAGCCGCGCGCTGATGCACCGCCACCCGTGGCTGCCGCGGCTGATGTCACCGGTGTACGGCTTCAGCCCCAACTCACTGCGCTACCTGGAGCACTGCCTGGCGTGCCTGGACCCGATGCCCGGCCCGCAGGGCACCAAGCTGGAGCTGATCGCGATGCTGAACGGCGTCGTGACGACGTACGTCTCCAACGAGCTGGCCACCGCCGAACGCACCCGCTCGCTGCCCTGGTCGCAGGAGCGGGAGGACGCGGTCCGCAGCGCCTATCTGATGTCCCGCGTCGCGAGCGGCGCGTATCCGAGGATGGCGGCGGCCTTCGCCGAGGACCCGGGCCCGATCGACCTGGAGGCGGTCTTCGAACGCGCCCTCACCCGAGTCCTGGACGGCTTCGACCCCCGCCACTGAGCCCCGCGCGGGCTCGGTGTCAGTGCTTGCGCAGTCGTGCCGCCAGGGCGGCGAGCGTCTGTGCCGTCTCGGCGAGGCTCGCCACGGCGCTCTCCAGGTCCGAGGCGACGAGGGACGCGGCGGCGGGGAGATCGGTGGGGGACGGGACGGCGACGACGGGGGTGCCGCGGTAGCCGATGGGGCCCTCGTTGTGGCGTTGGTAGTAGCCGGTGAAGCCCTGACCGGCGGGACCCTCGAGGAAGCGGACCTGGGCGAGCTGGGTCTCGTGCGCGCCGCCGTTGCGGGTGATCTCCAGACGGAGGTGGCGGTGGGCCTTGGGCGCGCCGCGCAGGGAGAACTCCCGTGCCTTATACCGCCGGTCGAACGTCTCACCCGTGCGGGAGTCCAGCGGTGTCCAGGTGTGGCCGTCGTCGGAGCCGTGGAGGGTCCAGTCCTGGGGGTCGCGGTCGGGGAAGTCGTTCGCCGACACGAGGACGTACGAGGTGACGGTGGCCGGGCGGGCCAGTGCGAAGTCGAGCAGCGCGGTGTCGTCGCCCGCCAGCCACTTGCCGCGGGAGTCGTCGAGGAGGTTGTGGGCGACCTCGCCCGCCGCGACGTGCTCGTCGCTCGTCTCGACCTCGGTCACCTCGGCCTCGTCCTCCAGGGTGTGCAGCACGACCACACCGGAGTTGCCCCGCTGGTCCCGCCAGGTCATCCGCTCCGGGGCGGCCCCGCCGTCGTCCACCAGCAGCCGCAGTTCGTGGGAGCGGTGCCAGCCGCCGCCCCACCCCTCCTCGGTGCGGAAGCGGTGCAGGGACTCGGCCGGTACCTGGTCGACGCCCTCCGGGTAGGCCCAGCGGCCGACGACGCGTCCCCGGTACTCGTGGACCGCGCCGTCCGCGTCACGGCGGCAGCCGTGGAAGTCGGACATGTTCGACTGGAAGCTGATGGCGGTCTCGGCGCCGTCGGTGCCGCGCCAGCCGAGCTGTGCCGGCAGCGCGTGCTCGCCCCGGTCGACGTGGAACAGCAGCCGGGGCGCCGACTGCCAGTGCGCGGAGGAGGAGTGGGCGGGCCGCAGTTCCGTACGGTAGGCGAACACCGAGTCGCGAGCGGCCGCCTCCGTCCGGGCACGCTCCGAACGGCCGCGCTCCCCTACGGGGTCGAGCGTGACCCGGTAGAGCCAGAGCATGGTGCGCGCCTCGGCCGAGGAGCGTATCTCCAGGGTGTTGGTGCCCCGCTTCAGCAGATGCCCGGGTACGGCGAAGACGTTGTCCTGCGGAAGGTCCCCGCCCCCGGGCACGGTCAGGTTCACGGCCACCGGCTCACCCTGCAGTACCACGTCCATCGGGGCGTACCCCAGCGACCTGCCGGCCTTGGACACCAGCGCGGTGACGGTCAGGGTCACCTGCGGAACGTCCTCCGGGTCCGCCACCTCGAACTCCAAGGTCACGCTCCCGCCCGCGCCCAGCGTCAGGTGCGACCCGGCGAACCGGGCCCCGCGCAGCCTGACGTCGGCGTTGGCCAGTCGGGCCGGGTCGGCGGAGAAGTCCGCGTAGGTCGCCTCGAATCCCATGGGTGCAGCAGCTCCTGATGTCCGGTCGGCAGGGCGGCCGTCCGTGCGACGACCGTGATCGGACCCTAGTGCGCCGAACTGACAACGCCGTCGGAGAGCGCCGCGACCGTACGGGGCACCGACGGTCACCAGGCCCTCGCCCCGGTGCCGCGCGTCGCCGCCGTGCACCGGCGCCCTCTCAGATCAGCGCGAGCTGTCCCTCTGGACCCTCTTCGCGGGCGTCCAGGACCGAGGCGGGGCGGCGGGCGGCGGGCGGTACGGGAAGGACGCCCGCCGTGCGCAGGTCGGCCGCGGTGACCGGGGAGGTGACGGGGTGACCCGTCAACTCCTCGCGTAGCGGCCGGAGTTCGGCGAGAAGGGCGAGGACCGTGACCAGTTCCAGCAGCTCCGACGTCCAGCCCTGCGGCCAGTCGGCAGGCCGGATCGCCGCCAGGGTGCCCGGCTCGGCAGGCAGGGTGCGGACCGCGAACCACTCCTCCAGCACCCGCACGCCTCCGGCCGCGAAGTCCCAGGCCTCCCGCGGCACGGGGGAGATCCTGCCCTCGCCCAGGAGCAGCGCCTCCTCGTCCCCGTCGTAGGCGAGAGCGGTCGGCCGGACCGGCAGCGGGGCGCGCACGTACGGGCGGCGGCCGCCCGGCAGCTTGGGGCGCTCCCCGTCGCGGCGCATCAGCCACAGCAGCCGGCGGCCCAGTGACACCCCGCGCCGCCAGGTGTCCGGGTCGGCGGTGAGCGGCACGGCGAGACCGTTCGGGGCCGGGCGGGACACCGCCGTCGCCCAGGCGAGGACGTCGACGGGGGAGACCTCCAGCCCCAGCCGCCCGGCGAGGTGCTCCGTCAGCTCCGGCGCCAGATTGGGCTCGGCGGCGCCCGGCCGGCGGTACAGCGGACGGATCCGGCCCGTGCGCGGGACCGGGAGGAGGGACGTGGCGAGCAGCGGAGGGCCGCCGGGCGTGCCCGGGCCCGAGGCGCGGGGGGCGGCCGTCTCGACGGCGAACACCTGATGCGCGTCCGCCACCCGCCACAGCTCGGGGCGGGGCGCGTCGATCAGCCGCTGGTCCGGGATCAGCCACTGCTCGTCGAACGGGCCGCGCAGCACCCGCACCGGCTCCGGGCACGGTCCCGTGGCACGGGCCAGCCGCTCCGTGCCGCCGTCCTGCCCGGGCAGTTGGCCGACCGCCGTGTGCGGGGTGCGGGAGCGCGTCGGCTGGAACAGGGCCTCTTGGTCCGGTCCCGCGGCCTTCACCAGGGCGTCCCAGCGGGCCTTCAGGGACGCCGCGTCGGGGGCCGCCGGCCACCCCCGGCCGAGCCGCGGCGGTGCGACGGACCACGGCATGAGGTCCGCCAGCAGCGGAGCGTCGTCGTGCGTCACGCTGGGCATCGTACGACCTGACGGCGCCGGGCGGATCAGGTGGCGTCCAGGGTCACCGTGAAGGAGAAGCGGTCGCCCCGGTAGTGGATGACGGCGACGTCCAGGGGCCGTCCGCCGGAGTCGTAGGTGACGCCGGTGTAGTGCAGGATCGGGCTGAGCAGCGGGACCCGCAGCAGCCGGGCCGTCTCCGGGTCCGCGAGCCGCGCCTCCACCGTGTCCGTGATGCGGCCGATGTCCGCGCCGACGGTGTCCCGCAGCACCTTCGTCATCGGCCACCGGACCAGATCCTGCGGATCGATCCGCGCGGCCAGTTCGGGACGCACGTAGTTGCGGGCGTGGTTGGTCGGCTCGCCGGTCTTCTCGTCGCAGCGCAGCCGGTGGTAGCGGGCCGTCTCCGACAGGCCCGGGAAGTGCTCGGCGAACTCCGCCGGCACCGGCGCAGGACCGTGCTCCAGCAGCTCGGTCGTCATGCCGGACTGCTGGGCCACGATCGCGTCGACCGAGCCCAGCAGCCGCACCGGCGCGCCCCGCAGGGCGTCCGGCTCGATGAACGTGCCGCGCCGGCGGTGGCGCGTGATCAGTCCCTCGTCCTCCAGCTCCTTCAGTGCCTGCCGCATGGTCAGCACGCTCACCCCGTAGTGCCCGGCCAGCTGTTCCTCGGTGGGCAGGCGCAGCGGGTCGTGGGGCGAGCGGCCGAGGATCGAGGCGCGCAGCGACTGCGACACCTGATACCAGAGCGGCAACTTGCGGTTCAGGACGATCGAGTCCGGGGCGAAGGAGGTCACGCGCTATCCGTACCGGTCGGAGAACGGTCAGTGCAATGGCCGGAAGTGACGCTCCAGGCCCTGCCACACGTCGTCGTAACCCTGCTGCAGGTGCTCCGCCCGCGCCGCCTGGGGGGTGAGGGACACCGGCCAGCGGGTCTCGAACATGAAGGCGAGACCGTCGTCGATCTTCTGCGGACGCAGCTCCGCCGCGCTCGCGCGGTCGAACGTCTCCCGGTCGGGGCCGTGCGCCGACATCATGTTGTGCAGCGAGCCGCCGCCCGGCACGAACCCCTCCGCCTTCGCGTCGTACGCGCCCTCGATCAGGCCCATGTACTCGCTCATCACGTTCCGGTGGAAGTACGGCGGACGGAAGGTGTCCTCGCCGACCAGCCAGCGCGGGGCGAACACCACGAAGTCCACCCCGGCCAGTCCGGGGGTGTCGCTCGGGGACGTCAGCACGGTGAAGATCGACGGGTCCGGATGGTCGTACGAGATGGTGCCCATCACATTGAAACGGCGCAGGTCGTAGGCGTACGGCACATGGTTGCCGTGCCAGGCGACGACATCCAGCGGGGAGTGGTCGTACGTGGCCGTCCAGAGGTTGCCGCAGTACTTGTTCACCACCTCCACCGGGCCCTCGACGTCCTCGTACGCGGCCACCGGTGCCCGGAAGTCCCGGGCGTTGGCGAGCCCGTTGGCGCCGATCGGGCCGAGGTCGGGCAGTCGGAACGGCGCCCCATAGTTCTCGCATACATAACCGCGCGCGGACTCGTCCAGCAGCTCCACACGGAACCGCACTCCACGAGGGATCAGCGCGATGTGTCCGGGCTCCACATGCAGCAGCCCGAACTCCGTGCGCAGCAGCAGTCCGCCGTGCTCCGGGACGATCAGCAGCTCACCGTCGGCGTCGCTGAACACCCGCTCCATCGAGGCGTTGGCGTGGTACAGGTGCACCGCCATGCCGCTGCGCTGGGTGACGTCGCCGTTGCCGCCCAGCGTCCACAGGCCGGCCAGGAAGTCCGTGCCCCCCGCCGGCTCGGGCAGCGGGTTCCAGCGCAGGCGATTGGGGTCGGGCACCGTCTGGGTGAAGGGCGCCGTGCGCAGGCCGCCGTTGGCGGTGCGGGTGAACGCCGGGTGGGCGGCCGACGGACGGATCCGGTACAGCCAGGAGCGGCGGTTCTCCGCCCGCGGCTCGGTGAAGGCCGAACCGCTCAACTGCTCCGCGTACAGCCCGAGCGGCGCGCGCTGCGGGGAGTTGCGCCCCACGGGCAGGGCGCCCGGGACCGCCTCCGAGCTGTGCTCGTTGCCGAAGCCGGAGAGATGCTCCAGCCCTTCGGCGATCTTGCGCGCCTCCTCGCGATCCGCTGTGCTCACGCGGGCGGTGGCCCCGTCGCTCATGTCCGCTGCTCCCTTGCCGAGCCGATTCCTATGGAACACCGTAGGATTGCGGTTTCACCGGCGCAAGGGTGCCGCGCGATCTCGGCCCCCGGGCCCGCCCTCCCCTCCGACCCGTCCCCTCCACGGAGTACACGGAACCCGACTCCAGGGGGATTCGCGCGTTCGGACCGCTGTTCTACGCTCCCGGACATGACGTGGACGCGGAAGCCGATCATCCTCGCGCTCGCGGTCTGTGTCGCGCTGCTGGCCGGGACCGCGGGCTGCGACACCGGGGCCGGCCAGGGGCCGGACGAGGTGTCGCCCTCACCCGTGGGCCGGCTCCTCGACGAGCGTGACACGGACGGCCGCCCCTACCGCGAGGTGGACGAGGAGGGCGCGCCCCGGGTCACCGTGGAGGTCGCCCCCGACGCCGAGGGCGGCTGGGACGTCCGGCTGCGGGTGCGCAACTTCCGCTTCTCGCCCGACGGGACCGGCCGGCGCGCGGAGGCCGGCCGGGGCCTGGCGCACCTGGAGGTGAACGGCCGCCGCGTCGCCCTGCTGCGCACCCCCGAGTACCACCTCGCCCCCGGCACCGTGTCGCGCGGCACCCACCACGTCACCGCCCGGCTGTACGCCGACGACGGCTCGGTGTGGGCCGTCGACGGCGAGCCGGTGGAGAGCACCGCCGACATCACGGTGTCGGGGCAGGAACCGACCGTGGAACCGAGCGTGGAACCGATCGCCGCGGGCCCCGGTTCACCCGGCGGCCCCGGGCAGGCATGATGACACCCGTGTCCCACCCGACATCGCTCCGCCGGGCGCCCGTGCAGCGGCGCAGCGCCGAACGGCTGGCCAGGATCCTCGACGCCTGCGCAAGCCTCCTCGACGCGGTCGGATACGACGACCTGAGCACCCGCGCGGTCGCCGAGCGCGCCGGGGTGCCCATCGGCTCCGTCTACCGCTTCTTCGGCAACAAACGCCAGATGGCCGACGCGCTCGCCCAGCGCAACCTGGAGCGCTTCACCGAGCGCGTCACCGAGCGGCTCTCCGTCACCGGCGACCGCGGCTGGCGGCACGCCACGGACGTCGTGCTCGACACCTACCTGGACATGAAGCGCACCGCCCCCGGCTTCTCCCTCGTCGACTTCGGCAACCAGATCCCGGTCGGCGCGCGCGGTGCCGAACCCAACCACCGGGTCGCCGGCCGGCTCGCCGCGCTGCTCGCCGGCTACCTGGGCCGCGCCGCCGACGACGAGGACTTGCGCCGCACCTTCCTGGTCGCCGTCGAGACCGCCGACGCCCTGGTCGACCTGGCCTTCCGGGTGGCGCCCGAAGGGGACGAGAAGGTGATCGGCGAGCTGCGCGCGATGCTCCGGGCGTATCTGGCCCGGGTGCTCGACTGACGCGGATCCAGCCCCGTTCCCCGCGCGCCCTCCCCTCCATGCGTACCGGTCGGTATGCTCGGCCCGTCCGTGCGTCACCGACGCCGCCGTACCGGGAGGACCCGTGTCCCGCACCGCCCTTCGTATCTGCCCCCTGTGCGAGGCCACCTGCGGCCTGGTCCTCACCGTCGACGACGGCAAGGTCACCGGCGCCCGCGGGGACCGCGACGACGTGTTCAGCAAGGGGTTCATCTGCCCCAAGGGCGCCGCCTTCGGCGAGGTGGACTCCGACCCCGACCGGCTGCGCACCCCGCTCGTCCGCGTCGACGGCGAACTGCGCGAGGCCACCTGGGAGGAGGCGTTCGACGCCGTCGCCGCCGGACTGCGCGGGGTCGTCGAGCGGCACGGACCGCACGCCGTCGGCGTCGTCCTCGGCAACCCCAACGTCCACACCATGGCCGGCGCCCTCTACCCGCCGCTGCTCATCGGCGGACTCGGCACCCACAGCGTGTTCACCGCCTCCACCGTCGACCAGATGCCCAAGCACGTCTCCAGCGGGCTCCTCTTCGGCGACGCCAACCGCATCCCCGTGCCCGACCTCGACCGCACCGACCACCTGCTGCTCATCGGCGCCAACCCGCTGGAGTCCAACGGCAGTCTGTGCACAGCCCCCGACTTCCCGGGCCGCCTCAAGGCGCTCAAGGCGCGCGGCGGCACCCTCACCGTCGTCGACCCGCGCCGCACCCGCACCGCCCGCCTCGCCGACCGGCACCTCGCGGTCCGCCCCGGCACCGACGCGCTGCTCCTCGCCGCGATCGCCCACATTCTGTTCGACGAGGACCTCGTCGATCTCGGCGCCGCCGCGCCGCACCTCGACGGCGTCGACGAACTGGCCCCCGCACTCGCGGACTTCACCCCCGAAGCGGTCGCCGGCGCCTGTGACGTCGACGCCGCCACCATCCGCGTCCTCGCCCGGGAACTCGCCGCCGCCCCCACCGCCGCCGTCTACGCCCGCATCGGCAGCTGCACCGTCCCGCACGGCACCCTCGCCAGCTGGCTCGTCGACGTCCTCAACGTCCTCACCGGCAACCTGGACCGGCCGGGCGGCGCGCTCTTCCCGCAGGCCGCCACCGACAGGGCCCCGCGCCCCGCCGGCCCCGGTCACGGCTTCGCCCTCGGCCGCTGGCACTCCCGGGTGAGCCGCCACCCCGAGGCCAAGGGCGAACTGCCGCTGTCCGCCCTCGCCGAGGAGATCGACACCCCCACCGACAAGGGCGCGCCGGTCCGCGCCGTCGTCGCCGTCGGCGCCAACCCCGTGCTCTCCGCCCCCGACGGCGACCGGCTCGACAAGGCGCTCGCCGCCCTCGACTTCATGGTGAGCGTCGACCCGTACCTCAACGAGACCTCCCGCCACGCGCACGTCGTGCTGCCGCCGCCCCCGCCGGCCCAGAGCCCGCACCACGACTTCGCGTTCAACACCCTCGCCGTGCGCAACCAGGTCCGCTACACCCGCCCCGCCGTCCCCCTCGAACCCGGCCGCATGGCCGAGACCGAGATCCTCGCCCGGCTCGTCCTCGCCGCGACCGGCATGCACGGCGCCGACCCCTCCGCCGTGGACGACCTGGTGATCCGGCAGACCCTCGGCAAGACCGTCGGCGAACCGCACTCCCCGGTGCACGGCCGCGACCCGAAGGAACTCACCGGCCTGCTCACCGGCGTCAACGGCCCCGAACGGCGGCTTGACATGATGCTCCGTCTCGGCCCCTACGGTGACGGCTTCGGCGCCGACCCGGACGGGCTGACCCTGGAGAAGCTGCTCGCGCACCCGCACGGCATCGACCTCGGACCGCTGCGCCCCCGGCTGCCGCAGCCGCTGAAGACCCGCAGCGGCAAGGTCGAACTGCTGCCCGCACCGATCGCCGCCGACCTTCCCCGGCTGCGGGCCGCCCTGCGTGAACGCCCCGCCGGTCTCGTCCTCGTCGGGCGCCGCCATCTGCGCTCCAACAACAGCTGGCTGCACAACGTGCCCGCCCTCACCGGCGGCTCCAACCGCTGCACCCTGCACCTCCACCCCGACGACGCCGAACGCCTCGGCGTACGGGACGGACAGCCGGTGCGGATCAAGGGGGCCGGGGGAGAGGTGACCGCCCCCGCCGAGGTCACCGACGCCGTGCGCCGGGGCGTGGTGAGCCTGCCGCACGGCTGGGGCCACGACCGGCCCGGCACCCGTACCCGCCACGCCTCCGTGAGCCCCGGCGTCAACGTCAACCAGCTGCTCGACGGCAGCCTCCTGGACCCGCTGTCGGGCAACGCCGTGCTCAACGGCATCCCCGTCGAGGTGGCCCCCGAGACCGCTGACGCACCCGCGGCGCTCACCGCCCTGACCTGAGCAAAGGCGTGACCTGGGGTTTTGCGCTTATTGCTCGCGGTCCCACGTCTTGTTGACGCCGCTTCGCGGTACCTAACGTCGTCACACCGCCGGCCCTGGCGGGAGTTCAAGGGCGAACGTTAGGTGTCCATTCATGCTGACCATCCTCGGCTTCGTCATGATCGCGACCTTCCTGGTCCTGATCATGACGAAGAAGATGTCGCCGATCGCGGCGCTCGTGCTGATCCCCGCACTGTTCTGTGTGGCCGTCGGCAAGGGCGCCCACCTCGGTGACTACGTCATCGACGGGGTGTCGAGCCTCGCCCCGACCGCGGCGATGCTGATGTTCGCGATCGTCTACTTCGGCGTGATGATCGACGTCGGGCTCTTCGACCCGGTGGTCCGCGCGATCCTCCGCTTCTGCAAGGCGGACCCGATGCGGATCGTGGTGGGCACGGCCGTGCTCGCCGCGATCGTGTCGCTCGACGGCGACGGCTCCACCACCTTCATGATCACCGTCTCGGCGATGTACCCCCTGTACAAGCGGCTGGGGATGAGCCTGGTCGTGATGACCGGCGTCGCCGCCATGGCCAACGGCGTGATGAACACCGTCCCCTGGGGCGGCCCCACGGCCCGCGCGGCCACCGCGCTGAAGCTCGACGCCGCCGACATCTTCGTCCCGATGATCCCCGCGCTGCTGGTGGGACTGCTGGGCGTCCTCGGCCTCGCGTACGTGCTGGGACTGCGGGAGCGGCGGCGTCTGGGGGCGCTGCTGCCCGACGAGGTGCTCGTCGACACGAAGGAGACCGTCCTGGTGGGCGCGGGCGGCGGCGACGGGGCCGGCCGTCCGGTGCGGCCGGGCGGCACGGCGGGCGGCGGCACGGACGCGGGTGCCGGGGACCACGCCGGGGACGGCGCCGAGGACGACGACCTCAAGAGGGCCGAGGACGACGACCTCAAGAGGGCCGAGGACGACGACCTCAAGGGGCTCGACCCGGACCGCCCCACCCTGCGGCCGCGCCTGTACTGGTTCAACGCGCTGCTCACGGGCGTCCTCGTCACCGCCATGATCATGGAGTGGCTGCCCATCCCCGTGCTGTTCCTGCTCGGCGCCGCGCTCGCGCTCTCCGTCAACTACCCCCGCCTGCCCGACCAGAAGGCCCGCATCGCCGCCCACGCCGACAACGTCCTCAACGTCTCCGGCATGGTCTTCGCCGCCGCCGTGTTCACCGGCGTCCTCCAGGGCACCGGGATGGTCGACCACATGGCCGGGTGGCTGGTGGACACCGTCCCCGACGGGCTGGGCCCGCACATGGCCCTGGTCACCGGGGTGCTGAGCCTGCCGCTCACCTACTTCATGTCCAACGACGGCTTCTACTTCGGCGTCCTGCCCGTGCTCACCGAGGCCGGGGCGGCGCACGGCGTCACCCCGCTGGAGATGGCCCGCGCCTCCCTCGTCGGCCAGCCGCTGCACATGTCCAGCCCGCTCGTCCCGGCCGTCTACGTCCTCGTCGGCATGGCCAAGGTGGAGTTCGGCGACCACACCCGGTTCGTCGTCAAGTGGGCCGCCCTCACCTGCCTGTTGATCCTCGCGGCCGGAATCCTCTTCGGCACGGTCTGACCGCCTGACCTCGGATTCCCCCTGTCTCAGGAAGGACTTTCGTCATGACGCCCGGTGGGAACCGCGGCTGGCTGCTCCGGCTCGTGATCGCCTTCTCCTTCGCGCAGGGGGCGGTGTCCATGGCCCGGCCCGCCGTCTCCTACCGGGCGCTGGCCCTCGGCGCGGACGAGCGGGCGGTCGGCGTGATCGCCGGCGTCTACGCGCTGCTGCCGCTGTTCGCCGCCGTACCGCTCGGCCGGCGCACCGACCACGGGCGCTGCGCCCCGCTGCTGCCGATCGGCGTGGTCCTGATCTCCGCCGGGTGCGCGCTGAGCGGCGTCGCCGGGTCGCTGTGGGCGATGGCCCTGTGGGGCGGGGTGATGGGCCTCGGGCACCTGTGCTTCGTGATCGGCGCGCAGTCGCTCGTCGCCCGCCGGTCGGCGCCGCACGAACAGGACCGTAACTTCGGCCACTTCACCATCGGCGCGTCACTGGGCCAACTGGCCGGACCGGTCGCAGCGGGGGCGCTGATCGGCGCGGACATGGCCCGCACCAGCGCACTCGCCCTGATCGCGGCGGGAGCGGGCGGCGCCGTCGCGCTCACCTCGCTGTGGCGCATCGAGCAACCGGGGGCGGTGCGACCCCGTACGGCACCGGGCGAGCGGGTGCCGGTGCGAGGCATCCTGCGTGCCCGGGGCGTCCCCGCGGGCATGCTGATCAGCCTGGCGGTGCTCTCGGCGACCGACATCCTCACCGCCTACCTCCCGGTGGTCGGCGAGCACCGGGGGATCGACCCGGTCGTCGTCGGCCTGCTGCTCAGCCTGCGCGCGGCGGCCACGATCGCCTGCCGACTGGTCCTCACCCCACTGCTCCGGCTGCTCGGCCGTACGACGCTGCTCACGGTCACCTGCCTGCTCGCGGCGCTGCTGTGCGCGGCCGTCGCGCTGCCGGTGCCGGTGGGGGTGCTGGCGCCGGTCCTCGCCGCCCTCGGCTTCTGCCTGGGCGTCGGCCAGCCGCTGTCCATGACGACGGTCGTCCAGGCAGCGCCCGCCGCCGCCCGCTCCACCGCGCTCGCCCTGCGCCTGACCGGCAACCGGCTGGGCCAGGTCGCCGCCCCCGCGGCGGCGGGCCTGGTCGCCGGGGTCGCGGGCGTGGCCGCGCCGTTCGTGATGCTGGGCGCCCTGCTGCTGGCGTCCGCGGGGGTCGCCCTCCGCACCCCGTCCGGTCCCGCACCGGACCCCGCCTCGACGGCCCGGCGCGACAGGGACGAACGGGGGCGCCGCACGGCTCGCCGGTCCCCGTGACCCGGATGCCGTGACCTCGAACCGACGGCCTACGGACCCGAACCGACGGCCTACGGACCCGAACCGACGGCCCACGGGACCCGACCGACGGCCCACGGACCCGAACCGACGGCCCACGGACCCGTACCGACGGCCCACGGACCGGGACGCCCGGCACCCGGACCCGCCGCACCGGCACGGCATCCGCGGAGGCCACACCCCGCATACATGCGTCCGCTTTCTCAGTCGGCGGACAGAGCTCCCCGATCGCGTCCGCCGTCTTCCCCGGCCGCCTACTTTCCGTTAGCTTCCGTGACTCACACGCCCCGTACGACCCGCACGAGGCGTCCGACCGCGGAGCAGCAGCGCCCTGATGAGCCCCCGGGGGCACCTTCATGACACGCGCCATCACCCTGCACGACGTGAGCAAGTCCTACGCGCGAGGTGTGCGCGTGGTCGACCGGCTGTCCCTGGCCATCACCCCCGGCGAGTTCCTCGTGCTGCTCGGCCCGTCCGGCTGCGGCAAGTCCACCGTGCTCAGGATGATCGCGGGCCTGGAGGAGATCGACGAGGGCGCCCTCTTCCTCGACGGCGAGTACGCCAACGAACTGCCCCCCTCCGACCGGGACATGGCGATGGTGTTCCAGAACTTCGCCCTGTACCCGAGCATGACCAGCCGGGACAACATCGGCTTCCCCCTGCGCATCGAGGCGCCCGGCGACGACCCGGCGCCCAAGGTGGACGCCACCGCCCGCATGCTGGGCATCCAGGACCTCCTCGACCGCTTCCCCGCCCAGCTCTCCGGCGGTGAACGCCAACGGGTCGCGATGGGCCGGGCCATCGCCCGCCGCCCCTCGGCGTTCCTCATGGACGAGCCGCTGTCCAACCTCGACGCCAAGCTCCGCAACCATGTGCGGGCCGAGATCGCCCAGCTCACCCGGCAGTTGGGGGTCACCACCGTCTACGTCACCCACGACCAGTCCGAGGCGATGTCGCTCGGTGACCGGGTCGCCGTCCTGCGCGGCGGAGTCCTCCAGCAGGTCGGCACGCCGCGCGCGGTGTACTCCCTGCCCGACAACGTCTTCGTCGCCGCGTTCATCGGCACCCCGCGGATCAACCTGCTGCGCGGGCTGATCCGCGCCCCGCTGGGCGGGGCGATGACGATCAGCCTCGGCAAGCAGTTCCTGCGACTGCCCGAACCACTGTCCCTGGACCATCAGTTGCTACGGGTGCAGCAGGGCCGCGAGGTGATCGTGGGCCTCAGGTCCGAGGCCGTGCGGATCGCCAAGCCGTCCGTCGCGCGCCCCGGTGAGGTGGCCCTCACCGGCCTGGTGGAACACCTGGAATTCCAGGGTCACGAGGTGCTGGTGCACTTCAACACCGGCTCCCGCCCCGCCGTCGTCCCCGAACTGGAGGCCCCGCGGCCGGGCCCCGACCGCCCGGCCCGGCGTCGCCGGCGCCAGGGCGGCACGGTGCTGGAACGCCTGCGGGAGCGTGCGGGCGCCCTGCGCACCGGAGCCGTGGCCACCCTGGACGGGAACGAGCGCCCGGAGTCCGCCGGCGACCCCGCCCCCGCCCCCGCCGAACCGCGCGTGCCCGGTGACCTCATCGTCCGCACCACCCCCGACATCAGGCTGCGGTACGGCATGCAGGTCCCGCTGCTGGTCGATCTCGCCCACCTCTTCGTCTTCGACCAGCACGGTCAGCGGATCTGCCCGAACCCGGACCGGCTGCCCGATCTGGAGGAGTGAGCGGAGGCACGCGGCCGACCCCCTGGCGCGGAAAAACTAACATCGCTAGTTTAGGTGTCCGCACAGGACGCCCCCGCCCCGGAGGAAGCGCGATGAAGGCATACGACGGCATGTACATCGACGGCGCCTGGCGCCCCGCCGCCGGCCCGGACGTGATCGAGGTGGTGAACCCGGCCGACGAGCAGGTGATCGCCACCGTCCCGGCGGGCACCGTGGAGGACGTCGACGCCGCCGTACGCGCCGCCCGCGCCGCTCTCCCCGGCTGGGCCGCCACCCCGCCCGCCGAGCGCGCGGCCCGCCTCACCGCCCTGCGGGACCAGCTCCACGCCCGCCGCGACGAGATCGCCGCGACGGTCACCGCGGAACTCGGCGCGCCCGAGAAGGTGTCGCAGGCCGTCCACGCCGGTGTGCCCGTCGCGGTCGCCGGCTCGTACGCCGAGCTGGCCTCGACGTACTCCTTCGAGGAGAAGATCGGCAACTCGACCGTGTTCCATGAACCCGTCGGCGTGGTCGGCGCCATCACCCCGTGGAACTACCCGCTGCACCAGATCGTCGCCAAGGCCGCGCCCGCCCTCGCCGCCGGCTGCACCCTGGTCGTCAAGCCCGCCGAGGACACCCCGCTGGTCGCCCGCGTCTTCGCCGAGTGCGTCCACGAGGCCGGCGTCCCGGCGGGAGTGTTCAACCTGGTCACCGGCCTGGGCCCGGTGGCAGGCCAGGCGCTCGCCGAGCACCCGGGCGTCGACCTGCTCTCCTTCACCGGCTCGACCGCCGTCGGCCGCCGGATCGGCGCGATCGCCACCGGCATGGTGAAGAAGGTCGCCCTGGAACTCGGCGGCAAGTCCGCCAACGTCATCCTGCCCGGCGCCGACCTGGCCCGCGCCGTCAACGTCGGCGTCGCCAACGTGATGTCCAACTCCGGGCAGACGTGCAGCGCCTGGACCCGCATGCTGGTTCACCGCGACCGGTACGACGAGGCCGTGGAGCTCGCCGCGGCCGCCGCCGCCAAGTACGCCGACCGCATCGGCCCTCTGGTCAGCGCCCGGCAGCGGGACCGGGTGCGCGGCTACATCGAGAAGGGCGTCGCCGAGGGCGCCCGCCTGGTCGCGGGCGGCCCCGAGTCCCCGCACCCGCACGGCTTCCACGTCAGCCCCACGGTCTTCGCCGACGTCACCCCGGAGATGACCATCGCCCAGGAGGAGATCTTCGGCCCCGTGCTGTCGGTGCTGCGCTACGAGGACGAGGAGGACGCCCTGCGCATCGCCAACGGCACCGTGTACGGCCTGGCCGGCGCCGTCTGGGCCGGTGACGAGTCCGAGGCGGTGGCCTTCGCCCGCCGCATGGACACCGGACAGGTGGACATCAACGGCGGCCGCTTCAACCCGCTCGCGCCGTTCGGCGGTTACAAGCAGTCCGGCGTGGGGCGTGAACTCGGTCCCCACGGCCTGGCCGAGTACCTGCAGACCAAGTCCCTCCAGTTCTAGGAGTCGAGACCATCATGGCCGTACGTGCCGCCGTCCTGCCCGCCGTCGGTGCCCCGCTGGAGGTCACCGGCATCGACCTGCCCGAACCCGGACCCGGCGAGGTCCGTGTCCGGCTCGCCGCCGCCGGGGTCTGCCACTCCGACCTGTCCCTGTCCGACGGCACCATGCGCGTGCCCGTCCCGGCCGTCCTCGGCCACGAGGGCGCCGGCACGGTCGTCGCCGTCGGCGAGGACGTCACCCATGTCACCCCCGGCGACGCGGTCGTCCTCAACTGGGCGCCCTCCTGCGGCAGCTGCCCCGCCTGCGCCCGCGGCGAGGTCTGGCTCTGCGCCCACGCCCTGGACGGCGCCGCCCGGGTACACGCCCGCCGTGCCGACGACGGCACCGAACTGCACCCCGGCCTCAACGTGGCCGCGTTCGCCGAGGAGACCGTGGTGCCCGGGGCCTGTGTGCTGCCCGCCCCGGACGGCGTCCCCCTCGCCGACGCGGCCCTGCTGGGCTGCGCCGTGCTCACCGGCTACGGCGCGGTCCACCACTCCGCCCGCGTCCGCGCCGGTGAGACCGTCGCCGTGTTCGGCGTCGGGGGAGTGGGCCTCGCCGCGCTCCAGTCGGCGAGGATCGCGGGCGCTTCCACGATCGTCGCCGTGGACGTCTCCCCGGAGAAGGACGAGCTGGCCCGCGCCGCGGGCGCCACCGAGTACGTGGTCGCCTCCGACACCACCGCCCGGGAGATCCGCGCCCTCACCGGCAAGCAGGGTGTGGACGTGGCCGTGGAGTGCGTCGGCCGGGCCCGTACCATCCGCACCGCCTGGGAGTCCACCCGGCGCGGCGGACGCACCACGGTCGTCGGCATCGGCGGCAAGGACGAGCAGGTCACCTTCAACGCCCTGGAGATCTTCCACTGGGGCCGCACCCTCTCCGGGTGCGTCTACGGCAACTCCGACCCCGCCCGCGATCTCCCGGTCCTCGCGGGGCACATCCGCTCCGGTGCCTTCGACCTGGGCGCCCTGGTCACCGAACGGATCACCCTGGACGGCATCCCGGCGGCCTTCGACACCATGCTCGCCGGCAAGGGGGGCCGCGCCCTCGTCGTCTTCTGAGCCACGCTGCTTCCCGCACCCCGAGGGGCGCGGGGAACTGCGCGATCAACCACGAGGGCGCCGCACCCGCCCTCGCACCGATGGCCGTCGCGCCCGGCCGGCAGCTGCTCAGCCGGATGGCCGGCGCGATGGTGCCGGCGCGGGCCGTGCGGCGCGTCGAGCCGGAGCTGTCCGACGAGTTTGCGCGGATCTGCCGGGTTCACGCCCTGGACTGACCGGGGCGCGCGGCTCGGGGCGCGGTGTTGGCTGGGGGCGTGGTGCCGCTCGGGCGGCGGTGCTGCTCGGTCGTGGTGCTGTCCTCCGGGTCGTGGGGTACTGCGCCGCTCCGGGGCGTGGTGCCCCTCCGAGTCGTGGGGTGCCGCTGCGGGGCGTGGTGCCCCTCCGGCGCGTGGGTGTCGCTTCGGGTGCGGCGCCGCGGCGTGGAGGCGGATCGCTCAGCGGAGCGTGGTCCCGTCGAGTCCCAGGTGGGTGGCGAGGGCGTGTTCGCCGGTGGTGGTCAGCTTCACCGCGCGCTCGGAGCCGATGCGTACGCACCAGCCCTCGTCCAGGGCGTGCCGGCACAGGGCCGCGCCCGCCGTTCCGGCGAGGTGGGGGCGGCGTTCGGTCCAGTCCAGGCAGGCGCGGGCCAGCGGGCGCCGGCCCCGGTGGTCGAGGCCGATGCCCAGTGCGCCGAACCAGCTCAGCCCCGCGTCGGTGAGGGCGAAGCCGGTGTCCTGGCGCAGCAGGCCCCGCGCGGTGAGGGCGTCGGTGACGGCGATGCCGAGCCGCCCGGCGAGGTGGTCGTAGCAGGTGCGGCCGCGCGCCATCGCGGAGCCGGCGCCCGACTGCCGCAGCCCGCGCGGGGGTTCGGCGGCGCCCGGCGCGATCTGCGCGGTCAGGTCCTCCAGGAGCTGCGCGACCCGGGCGTCCGCGAGCCGCACGTACCGGTGCCGCCCCTGCCGTTCCTCGGCCAGCAGCCCGCCGCCGACCAGCTTGCCCAAATGCTCGCTGAGCGTGGACGCGGCGACCTCGCAGTGCCGGGCCAGTTCGCCCGCCGTCCAGGCCCGCCCGTCCAGCAGCGCCAGCAGGCACGCGGCGCGGGTCTCGTCGGCGATCAGCGCGGCGAGGCGGGCCAGCGCGGCTGCCCGGGGATCCTTCGAAGTCATGCCCACCAGCATGCGGCAGGAACAGTTCGGTGCGCACCGAAGTGTCCGGGCGGCCGGTGACGCCGTCGCGCGCGCTCAGGTGTGCTGCCGTACCTGCTCGTACTGCAGGGCCAGGCCGTCCAGCAGGGCGGTGAGGCCGGTCTCGAAGGCCCGTTCGTCGATCTTCTCCTGCTGCTCGGCCAGCAGGTGCGCCTGACCGAGGTGCGGGTAGTCGGCGGGGTCGTAGGCGCTCGCGTCGTCCACGAAGCCGCCGGCGAACGAACCGAGCGCCGAGCCCATGATGAAGTACCGCATCAGCGCGCCGATGGAGGTCGCCTGGGCGGGCGGCCAGCCCGCCTCGACCATCGCGCCGTAGGCCGCGTCGGCCAGCCTCAGCGCCGCGGGACGCCGCCCGGGGCCACGGGCCAGTACGGGGACGATGTTCGGGTGGTCGCGCAGCGCCCCGCGGTAGGAGACCGCCCAGTCGTGCAGCGCCGTCCGCCAGTCCCGGCCGTCCTCGAACATCGACAGGTCGACCTGCGCGCTCACCGAGTCGGCCACCGCCTCCAGGATCTCGTCCTTGGTGCGGAAGTGGTTGTACAGCGACGGCCCGCTCACCCCTAGCTCGGCGGCCAGCCGGCGGGTGGACACCGCGGCCAGCCCCTCCGTGTCCACCAGCGCACGCGCCGTCTCGACGATCCGGTCGGTGCTGAGCAAGGGCTTGCGCGGTCGGGCCATGGCGCACATAGTAGGGCTGCGGCACTAAACTAGCAGTGCTAATTTATTCGTGCACGAACCACGACCACGACCACGCGCGTCTCACATGGGGTGACTCGGGATGAACCTGGAGCTGAGTGACGAGCAGGAGGCCGTACGCCGGCTCGCCCAGGACTTCGTGCGGCGCGAGGTCGTGCCGCACGCCACCGCCTGGGACCGTGCGGAGGAGGTCGACCGGGGCATCGTGAAGAAGCTCGGCGAGGTCGGCTTCCTCGGGCTGACGATCGACGAGGAGTACGGCGGCTCGGGCGGCGACCACCTCGCGTACTGCCTGGTCACCGAGGAGCTGGGGCGCGGGGACTCCTCCGTGCGCGGCATCGTGTCCGTCTCCCTCGGCCTGGTGGCCAAGACGATCGCGGCGTACGGCGACGAGGAGCAGAAGCGGACCTGGCTGCCGGGGCTGACCTCCGGTGAGTACGTCGGCTGCTTCGGTCTGACCGAGCCGGGCACCGGTTCCGACGCGGGGAATCTCGCCACGCGTGCGGTGCGGGACGGCGACGAGTACGTCATCGACGGCGCCAAGATGTTCATCACCAACGGGACGTGGGCGGACGTGGTGCTGCTGTTCGCGCGGTCCACCGACGCGCCGGGGCACAAGGGCGTGTCCGCGTTCCTGGTGCCCACGGACAGCCCTGGGCTGAGTCGTCGTTCCGTGCACGGGAAGCTGGGGCTGCGGGGGCAGGCCACGGCCGAGTTGGTGTTCGACGGGGTGCGGGTGCCCGCGTCCGCGATGCTCGGTGAGGAGGGGCGCGGTTTCTCGGTCGCCATGTCCGCCCTGGCCAAGGGGCGGATGTCGGTCGCGGCCGGGTGTGTCGGCATCGCGCAGGCCGCGCTGGACGCGGCGGTGGGATACGCGGGGGAGCGGGAGCAGTTCGGCAAGCCGATCGCCGGGCACCAGCTGGTGCAGGAGCTGATCAGTGACATCGCCGTCGACGTGGACGCGGCGCGGCTGCTGACCTGGCGGGTCGCCGATCTGATCGACCGGGGGAAGCCGTTCGCCGTGGAGTCCTCCAAGGCGAAGCTGTTCGCGTCGGAGGCGGCTGTGCGTGCCGCGAACAACGCGCTGCAGGTGTTCGGCGGTTACGGCTACATCGACGAGTACCCGGCGGGCAAACTGCTGCGGGACGCGCGGGTGATGACGCTGTACGAGGGCACCAGTCAGATCCAGAAGCTGGTCATCGGGCGCGCGTTGACGGGGGTTTCGGCGTTCTGAGGAGCGGAGGATGAGTACCGGCTGAGTATCCGTGCGGATGTGGCCGGCGCCGCGTCGGCCGATTCTGTTCCCCATGAGTGACACACCGGTCAAGCAGCAGAGTACGGCGGCCTTCTACGGTCAGGCCGTGGCGTCCTTCGGAGTGGCCATCGGGGCCACCGCGGTCGGCATCTTCAACCTGGAGACCGACGCCTGGGTCCGCGCGTTCCTCGGAATCGCGGTCCTGTACCTCGTCACCTCCGCCTTCACACTGGCCAAGGTCATCCGTGACCGGCAGGAGGCGGGGCAGATCGTGAACCGGGTCGACCAGGCACGCCTGGAGAAGATGCTGGCCGACTACGACCCGCTGCAGAAGCTCTGAAGTGCGCGTGGCGTGGGGTGGGGGCCTGGACAGCAAGCACCTCTGCGTGACGGACCGGCGTCGGCTTCGCCGGGGCCGTTCGCCACTCCGATGGGCGTGACCTGGATGCGCACCTCCGTCCCACCCGTGACGCTGGCGAGAAGCCCGGACTTCTCGCTCGCCGGGGACCGGGGAGATCAACACACGGAGCCGTGGACCCATGGGCCGGTACAGAGGACGCTCGCTCGGTGCCCTGATCCTGCTCGGAGTCCTGGCAGTGCCGGCCTGCCAGTCGCCGCACGCCGGCACTGCGGTGTCGAACGGCGGGGTCAGTGACGGGGCCGCCCTCGACGCTCCGACCGAAGCCAAGGTCAAGCAGATCGTCCGCCGGTTCAAGGACACGAACCGAACTCCGGGGGTCCTGGTCGGCGTCTGGAGCCCGCAGGGAAACTTCGTCAGTGCCACTGGCGTCGCCGACCTCGCGACGGGGGCGCCGCTCCGTACGGACATGCAGTTCAAGATCGCGAGTCAGACCAAGACGTTCACGGCCAACCTCGTCCTGCAGCTGGTGGGCGAGGGGAAAGTCGCCTTGGAGGACCACATCTCCAAGTGGGTGGCAGGAGTCCCCAACGGGGACCGGATCACGATCCGCCAGCTCCTCAACCACACCAGCGGCCTCGCCGACGGGTTCACCTCGCCCACCGTCCAGGGGAAGATCCCCGTCGGCTGCACCGTCGAGGAGCTCCTCGACGTGGAGGCGAAGGTCCCGCCCGTCGCGGCTCCCGGCGCCAAGTGGTCGTACAGCAACTACGGTTACAACCTGCTCGGCCGCGTCGTGGAGCTGGCCGGCGGCCAGGATCTGAGCACCGCGGTACAGCAGCGCATCGCCCGGCCGCTCGGACTCCACCGCACCCTGCTCCCGACGTCGGGCAATGGCCTCACCCCACCCTTCACCCACGGCTACGGACTGGGCGACGTGGGCCCCACCCAGGCACCCACCGCCGCCGACGACGCGACGGCCGTCCCGGCGTCGTGCCTCTGGGCCCACGGAGCCATGGTCTCGACGCTCTCGGACATGCGGATCTGGTCCCGTGCCCTGGCGACCGGTGCACTGCTCAAGCCGGCGGTCTGGGCCGAAGCGACCAGGAACACGGTCCCCTTCGTCTTCACAGGGAACTACAACGGGCCCGGCACGTGGCGCTACGGACTGGGTTTCGTCGAGTCCGGCGGGTTCATCGGCGGAGAAGGCAGCTTCGCCGGCTACGAGTCCACCACCATGTACTCACCCACGCTCCAGACATCGATCGAGGTCGTCTCCACCAAGAACCCCAACGGCATCACGCCGCCCCCGATGTTCCAGGCCCTCGCCATGGCGGTCCACGGCACCAGTCTCGACTTCGGCCTTACGCCCGAACAGGCACTCACGCCCTCGTTCGCGGGAGCGGCGGGTCAGCCGGACGCCGCAGGTCCACGGTGCCGGCACACCCCCCGGAAGGACACGTCCGCCGGACGTGCCCTAAGCGCTCGCTCACCCTTGCCGGTAGGATGTCGTCCCTGCCAGTGAATGGGGTGAGCGATGAGTACGGCGGAGGAGACGGCCGGCGGTGAGGCGCAGCCGTGGGGTGAGGTCACGCCCGACGCGGCCCGGCGGCTGCTGCTCGCCGCCGTGGAGGCCTTCGCGGAGCGCGGCTACCACGCCACGACGACCCGCGACATCGCGGGCCGCGTCGGCATGAGCCCGGCCGCGCTCTACATCCACTACAAGACCAAGGAAGAGCTGCTCCACCGCATCAGCCGGATCGGGCACGAGAAGGCGCTGGACATCCTGCGCACCGCCGCCCGTGGGGAGGGCACCGCGACCGAGCGGCTCGCCGAGGCGGTCAGTTCCTTCGTCCGCTGGCACGCACGCGGGCGCACCACCGCCCGCGTGGTGCAGTACGAACTCGACTCGCTCGGCCCCGACGCCCGCGCCGAGATCGTGGGCCTGCGCCGCCAGGTCGACGCCGAGGTGCGCGGCATCATCGAGGACGGGGTGCGCTCCGGCGAGTTCGACGTCCCCGACGTGCCGGGCACCACCCTCGCCGCGCTCTCCCTGTGCATCGACGTGGCCCGCTGGTTCAACGTCAACGGGCCCCGCACCCCCGAGGAGGTCGGCGCGCTCTACGCCGACCTCGTGCTCCGGATGGTGGGGGCCAAGGGCACCGGGTCCGCTCAGAGGTAGTAGCGGGCCACCGACTCGGCGACGCACACCGGCTTGTCGCCGCCCTCGCGCTCGACGGTGAAGGCGGTGGCCACCTGGACGCCCCCCGGCACCTCGTCGACCGCGCTGATCCTCGCCGTGGCGCGCAGCCGCGAGCCGACCGGCACGGGGGCGGGGAAGCGCACCTTGTTGGTGCCGTAGTTGACGCCCATCTTCACGCCCTCGACGGACAGCAGCTGCGGGCCGAACAGCGGCAGCAGCGACAGCGTCAGGTAGCCGTGCGCGATGGTCGTGCCGAACGGCCCCGCGGCGGCCTTCTCCGGGTCGACGTGGATCCACTGGTGGTCCCCGGTGGCCTCGGCGAACAGGTCGATCCGCTTCTGGTCGACCTCCAGCCAGTCGGTGTACCCCAGCTGCTCGCCCACCGCCGCCTTCAGGTCGTCGACGGACGTGAAGATCCTCGGCTCTGCCATGTCCCGGCCTCTCGCGTCACGAAGTCGCAGGCGCATCCGCGTGCGCATGCCTAAGCAACTGCTTAGCATGGTCGGCCGAAGGGCCCCTGTCAACGGACCGTCCGCCGTACGGGGTCGGTAGGCTTCGGGGAGTGCACCGGATTCCAGAGAAGATCCACGAGCTCACGGTCGGGCAGCTGTCCGCCCGCAGCGGCGCCGCCGTGTCGGCCCTGCACTTCTACGAGTCCAAGGGGCTGATCAGCAGTCGGCGCACCTCCGGGAACCAGCGCCGGTACACCCGCGACACCCTGCGCCGGGTCGCCTTCATCCGCGCCGCGCAGCGCGTCGGCATCCCGCTCGCCACGATCCGCGAGGCGCTCGCCGAACTGCCCGAGGAGCGCACCCCGACCCGTGACGACTGGGCGCGGCTCTCCGAGGCCTGGCGCTCCGAGTTGGACGAACGCATCCGGCAGCTGAACCGGCTGCGCGACCACCTCACCGACTGCATCGGCTGCGGCTGCCTGTCGCTGGAGGGCTGCGTGCTGTCCAACCCCGACGACGTCTTCGGCGAGCGTCTCACCGGCTCCAGCCTGCTGACGGAGAGCCGCAGGAAGGGGTCCGGCGGCTGAGGGCGGATTCCGCCCCCGGCCGCCGTCGCTCACTCGTACTCCGTGCCGCCCTTACGGGTCAGGTACGCCGGGCTCACGGCCTTGGCTATGGCGCGGCCGCCCGTCACCGGGCTGTGGCGCTCGACCGCCGGCCGGATGACCACGCCCTCCCGCAGGTGCAGCCGCCGGCCGGACACCGTCTCGCGGCCACTGGCGAACTCCAGCACCCGCTCGCTGTCGTACGGGCCGGTGTACAGCCGGGGCACCAGCGGCAGGCGGCCGTCGAGCAGGTCCGCCGCGTCCAGCCAGCGCACCTCGCCGTCGATCTCCGCCGAGACGTCGAACACGGCGTACCCGAGCGTGTCGCGCCGCCCGTCGGCCCCGTACGACAGGTCCTGCACGCCCTCGCCGTACACCTCGCCGAAGATGCCGACCCGCTTGGCGCCCAGCCGGCCGGCGAGGTCGGCTGCGGCCTCGGCGACGCCGTGACCGCGCATCGCGCGCCAGTACAGGTTGCGCGGGTCCTCCTTCAGCGCGAGGGACTTGGCGCCGAATCCCTTGGAGGAGACGTACACCCGGTCCTGCTCCACGCAGTAGGTCAGCAGGCAGGCCGTGCCGTGCAGCTTCTCGGTGAGCACCACGGGCTCGCCGGGGGCGAAGATGCCGGGGTAACGCTGCACGTTCTCGATGTCGACCCACGGCAGCAGGTCCGGCGCCGGCTCCACCTCGCCGCTCATCGTCGGAGGGACCGGCGGCACCCACTTGGTGACGCCGAGCAGCTCCGCGAAGTCGGTGCCGTCCGCGGCGGCCCGCACCAGGTCGACGTCCGCGAGCGCCTTCGGCCGGCACACGATGCCCTGCGACAGCTCACCGCGCAGCCGGACCGCCTTGACCCGGTCATGGTTGCCGCCCGCCAGGCGACCGGTCAGTCCCAGCTCCTCGATCAGCGCGGTGGGCAGCACGGACTGCTCGGGGATGTACACCGCGGCGTCGCCCGTGCGGTAGGCGCCCTTGGCGACGACGGCCCGGTACAGGCCCACCTGCGCCAGTTCGAGGGCGTCGGCGTTCGGGTGTTCGTGGACGGTCAGGATCTCGGCGGTGACGCGCAGCGTCGACATGGGACAGCTCCTAGGGCCATCGGGTGCGATTCATCGCCCCAACTGTCCGCGGAACAAAACCATGGAACGAACGAATTACCAGCTGCTACCGTCCCCGGAGCCCAGGGGGTGCGGCATCCCCGGCGCACCCCCGTGACCCCGACGCCTCCGTCGTCCTCGCTGTCCCCCGTCGCTCATCTCGCTTCCGCCGCCCCGGCTCTCAGGCCGAGACCAGCAGCCTCGCCCGGCGGGCCTCCGCCAGTGCCGCCGTGGTCAGCACGGGGCGCGGCACCAGGATCCCGCAGTCCGTGCACACCGGGCCCGTCGAGGGTTCGTGGTCCAGGTCGTGCCGCCACATGAGCCGTTCCCCCTGGCACACGGGGCAGGACGCGCCCGGCTCACGCTCCAGGGCGTCGATCAGCCGCCGCAGCACCTCCGCCAGGGGCTCGCGTGGGTGCACCCGCGGGTCGTCGCACCAGGCCACCCCGAAACCGCCCCAGGTCATCCGGTGCCAGTCGTCCACACTGCCCGGCCTGCGCAGACCGTCGTGCTTCTCCTTCCTGCGGCGCTCGGCGAACTCCACCTCGTAGGCCAGCCAGACCGCCCGGGCCTCCTCCAGTTCGTCCAGTGCGGCCACGAGCCGCGCCGGGTCGACGGAGCGGTCCTCGGGATCGAACCCGGCCCGCGAGCACAGATGGTCCCAGGTCGCCCGGTGCCCGTACGGGGCGAACCGCTCCAGGCACTTGCGCAGCGAGTAGCGCCGCAGCGCCAGATCGCACCGGGGATCTCGGACCTGTCTCGCCAGACTCCGGAAACCGGCCATCGTCCTGCACCTCCGTCACACCTGCACCTGTAATCCGGTCACTTCGGCGTCGTCGAACGGACGTCGCCGAATAGACGCGCCGGCACGCGATTCGGCTCCATCCTTCTTCCGATGGCCCCCCTCAGCCGGCCGCGGGGGCGTCTCGCCAACTCCCTTGGCCCATGCTTCAGTTGTCGTCGTCCGCGGGGATACCGGCGGTAACGAACTCCGCGCCCTCCCGGCGGGGGAGGAACACTCCCCGACGCTCTGAGAACTCCCCGCGACTTCCACGGGTTCCTGAACACCCCGCCGATATGCACGCCGATCACGGGCCGGCCGGACGAGGGGTCCTGCGTGATACCGGGTGCGGCTGCGAAACCGCAGGTCAAGGCGATGGCGAGGCGGGTTCCGTGAGTGCGGACGGGATGGCGGCGGGCGCGAACGGGACGGCGGCGGGTCGCCGCCCGCGACCCGCCGCCGTCCTGTGCCCGTCCGCGCTCAGCGGTACAGCAGGTGATTCCGCCGCTTCCGGCGGAACGCCGCCAGCTCCTGCTGCCAGCCGCCCACCACCTCGTCCGTGTCCGCGCCCGCGTCGATCATCGTGCGCACCTGGGTGGAGCCGGTGAGCTTGTCGATCCAGTTGTCCGAGCGCCAGGCGAAGCCGCTCCACGACCGCTTCGCCGTGATCAGCAGGCCGATGCCCGTGCGCACCGGGTCGAACGCCTCCCGGCCGTGCACATGCAGCTGCACGCCCCCGATGGTCTTCCCCTGGAACTTGGAGAAGGTCGGCGCGAAGTACGCCTCACGGAAGCGCACGCCCGCCAGACCCAGCTCGTTCGCCGCGGCCGCCCAACGCCCGTCGACGCCCTCCGCGCCCAGCAGCTCGAACGGCCGGGTGGTGCCGCGTCCCTCGGAGAGGTTCGTACCCTCGAACAGGCAGGTGCCCGAGTACACCAGTGCCGTCTCCGGCGTCGGCATGTTCGGGCTCGGCGGCACCCACGGCATTCCGGACGCGTCGTAGAAGTCCGACCGCTTCCACCCCGACATCTTCACGGTCTCCAGGGCGACGGGCGCCGTCAGGAACTCCTCGTTGAACAGCAGCGCCAGCTCCGCCACCGTCATCCCGTGCGCCTGTGAGATCGGCTGCCGTCCGACGAAGGTCGCGAACTCCTTGTGCAGCACCGGACCCAGCGCCGCCCGCCCGGTCACCGGGTTCGGCCGGTCCAGGACCACGAACGACAGACCCGCGAGCTGCGCCGCCTCCATGCAGTCGAACAGCGTCCAGATGTACGTGTAGAAACGGGCGCCGGCGTCCTGGATGTCGAAGACGACCGTGTCCACGCCGGACGCGGTGAAGATGTCGGCGAGCTCCTGACCGCTCTTCAGGTACGTGTCGTACACGGGCAGGCCGGTCGCCGGGTCGTCGTACCGGCCCTCCGAGCCGCCCGCCTGCGCGGTGCCCCGGAAGCCGTGCTCGGGGCCGAAGACCGCGGCCAGGTCCACCCGGCCGTCGGCGTGCATGACGTCCACGATGTGCCGCACGTCGCGGGTGATGCCGGTGGGGTTGGTGACCACGCCGACGCGGCGGCCGTCGAGCAGCGCGTAACCGTCCGCCGCGAGCCGTTCGAACCCGGTGCGCAGTGTCCGGCCGCCGCCGTGTCCTGGCCCCGGCCCGGGAGCGGCGACGGCCGGAGCGGCGGAGGCCGCGACCGCGGCCGTGGTGGTGGCGAGCAGGCTCCGTCGGGACAGCCTCATGCGGTGACCTCCGTGATCGCGGTACATGTCATGCCCACGCACGCTAGCGTGCCGGACCGCCCCGGGGAACGCGTCGGACCCGCGCCACGCGGAAGGCCCCTTCCACCCGGCATACCGACCGGTTAGTCTGACGCGGACAACCGTTGGGGAGCCGCGTCGAAGGAGACCGATGGTGCAAGCCGTGCAGGGTGCGAAGGTGGTCGTCACGGGAGCCGGGGGTGGCATCGGGGCGGCGCTGGCCCGCCGGTTCGCCGAGCAGGGGGCGCGGGTCGTGGTCAACGACCTGGACGCCGGCCGCGCCAAGTCCGTGGCCGAGGAGATCGGTGGTCTGGCGGTGGCGGGTGACGCCTCCGCGATCGTCGCGGAGGCCCGGGACGCGCTCGGCGGGACGATCGACGTCTGGTGTGCCAACGCCGGGGTCGGCCGTGACGGCGGGGAGCCGGGTGACTCCCTGCGCGAGGAGGACTGGGCCCTGTCCTGGGACGTCAACGTGATGGCCCACGTCCGCGCGGCCCACGCGCTGCTCCCCGAGTGGCTGGAGCGGGGCAGCGGGCGTTTCGTCTCCACCGTCTCCGCCGCCGGGCTGCTCACCATGATCGGCACCGCCCCGTACAGCGTCACCAAGCACGGCGCCTACGCCTTCGCCGAGTGGCTGTCACTGACGTACCGGCACCGCGGGGTGAAAGTGCACGCGATCTGCCCGCAGGGCGTGCGCACCGACATGCTCGACGCGAGCGGCAGCGCCGGCGAGCTGGTGCTGAAGCCGACCGCGATCGAGCCGGAGGACGTGGCCGACGCCCTGTTCGAGGGCATCGAGCGGGACCGTTTCCTGATCCTGCCGCACCCGGAGGTCGCCGACTACTACCGCGCCCGCGCCACCGACCCCGACCGCTGGCTCTCCGGCATGAACCGCGTCCAGCAGCAGTGGGAAGCCACCCGCTGACCCGCTCCGCGACAGCCGCCCGCCCGCACCGGGCGGGCTCCCGCACGGACCCGCCCGCACCCGTCGCCGCGCCGGGGGAGAAACTGGGCGGGGAGGTGTGCCTCCGGAGGCGGATCCGTGAAGTGGGAAGATCCTCCGTCGGGGATGGCGTTTCCTGACGCACGACGACCGACAGCAACACGGAAAGGCGGGTGGCGGCAGTGCCCAGAACGACGGACGGTGACGGGACCCCCGTGCCGCAGCGGCTCCTGGCCGCCGCCACCCGGCTCTTCGCCGAGCAGGGCTACGACCGCACCTCGGTGCAGGAGATCGTCGAGGCGGCCGGCGTCACCAAGGGGGCGCTCTACCACTACTTCGGGTCCAAGGACGACCTGCTGCACGAGGTGTACGCGCGCGTGCTGCGCCTCCAGCAGGAGCGCCTGGACCAGTTCGCCGACGCCGACGAGCCCATCGAGAAGCGGCTGCGCGGCGCCGCGGCCGACGTGGTCGTCACCACCATCGAGAACCTCGACGACGCGTCGATCTTCTTCCGCTCCATGCACCACCTCAGCCCGGAGAAGAACAAGCAGGTCCGCTCCGAGCGCCGCCGCTACCACGAGCGGTTCCGCGCGCTGATCGAGGAGGGCCAGCGCGCGGGCGTGTTCTCCACGGCGACCCCGGCCGACCTCGTGGTCGACTACCACTTCGGCTCGGTGCACCACCTGTCCACCTGGTACCGCCCCGACGGCCCGCTCAGCCCCCAGGAGGTCGCCGACCACCTGGCCGACCTGCTGCTGCGCGCGCTGCGCGCCTGAGCCGCCCCGGCACTCTGGCGCCGCCCCCCGGGCGCCGACCGCCCCGCCGGTGCCGACCACCCCGCCGGTGCCGACCGCCCCGCCGGTGCCGACCGCCCCGGCGGGGCGGCCCGTGCCTAGAGGTGCTTCTTGATCTCCCGGCGGGCCAGCGACCGCTGGTGCACCTCGTCCGGGCCGTCCGCGATCATCAGCGTGCGCGCGCCCGCGTACAGCTCGGCCAGCGGGAAGTCCTGGCTCACCCCGCCCGCGCCGTAGAGCTGGATCGCCCGGTCGAGGATGCCGACGACCGTGCGCGGCGTGGCGATCTTGATGGCCTGGATCTCGGTGTGGGCGTCCCGGTTGCCGACGGTGTCCATCATCCAGGCCGTCTTCAGCACCAGCAGCCGCAGCTGCTCGACCGCGACGCGCGCGTCCGCGATCCAGTTCTGCACCACGCCCTGCTGGGCGAGCGCCTTGCCGAAGGCGTCCCGGGACACCGCGCGCCGGCACATCAGCTCGATGGCCCGCTCGGCCATGCCGATCAGCCGCATGCAGTGGTGGATCCGGCCCGGACCGAGCCGCGCCTGGGCGATGGCGAAGCCGCCGCCCTCCTCACCGATCAGGTTCGACACCGGCACCCGCGCCTCGTCGAAGACCACCTCGGCGTGACCGCCGTGGTAGTGGTCCTCGTAGCCGAAGACCCGCATCGCCCGCTTCACGGTGACACCCGGGGTGTCCCGCGGGACCAGGACCATGGACTGCTGGCGGCGGATGTCCGCCCCGTCCGGGTCGGTCTTGCCCATCACGATGAAGATCTTGCAGTCCGGGTGCATCGCCCCGGAGATGTACCACTTGCGCCCCGAGACGACGTACTCGTCGCCCTCCCGCCGGATGTGCGTGGTGATGTTGGTGGCGTCGGAGGAGGCCACGTCCGGCTCGGTCATCGCGAACGCCGAGCGGATCTCGCCCGAGAGCAGCGGTTCCAGCCACTGCTTCTTCTGCCGCTCGTCGCCGAACTGCGCCAGCACCTCCATGTTCCCGGTGTCGGGCGCCGCGCAGTTGGTCGCGGTCGGGGCGAGCTGCGGGGACCGGCCGGTGATCTCGGCGAGCGGGGCGTACTGCAGGTTGGTGAGTCCCGCGCCGTGCTCGGCGTCGGGCAGGAACAGGTTCCACAGGCCCTGCCTGCGGGCCTCCGCCTTCAGCTCCTCCACCACCGGCGGGTTCTCCCACGGCGAGGCCAGCCGCTCGCGCTGCTCGTGCGCGACCTGCTCGGCGGGGTACACGTGCTCGTCCATGAAGGCGAGGAGCCGGGCACGCAGTTCCTCGGTGCGCGCGTCGAACGCGAAGTCCATGTCGGGTCAGCCTTCCTGAAGGGTGGTCAGACCGTGCTCGATGAAGACCGGGACCAGATCGCCGATCCGGTCGAAACCGGCCCCGACGGTCTGGCCCAGCGTGTACCGGTAGTGGATGCCCTCCAGGATCACCGCGAGCTTGAACCAGGCGAACGCGGTGTACCAGGACACCGCCGACACGTCCCGGCCGGACCGCGCGGCGTAGCGCTCGATCAGCTCGGCGGGCGTGGGGTGGCCGGGGGCCTCGGCGGTCGTGGAGACGGGGGAGTCCGGCATGCCCAGCGGCATGCTGTACATCACCAGCAGCCCCAGGTCGGTCAGCGGGTCGCCCAGGGTGGACATCTCCCAGTCCAGGACGGCGCGGACCGACTCGTCGTCGCTGATCAGCGCGTTGTCGAGGCGGTAGTCGCCGTGCACCACGGTGGGCGAGGGGGACGAGGGCAGCTCACCGCCGAGCGCGGCGTGCAGCTCGTCGATGCCGGCCAGCTCCCGGTTGCGGGAGGCGTCCAGCTGCTTGCCCCAGCGCCTCAGCTGCCGGTCCAGGAACCCCTCGGGGCGGCCGAAGTCCGCGAGCCCGGCCTCGGCGGGATCGACCGCGTGCAGCTCGACGAGCGTGTCCACCAGGTTCAGTACGGCCGTGCGGGTGCGCTCGGGGCCCAGCGGCGCCAGCTGGTCGGCGGTGCGGTAGGGGGTGCCCTCGACGTACTCCATGACGTAGAACGGCGCGCCCAGCACCTCCTCGTCCTCGCACAGCAGCACCGGACGCGGCACCGGCACCTTCGTCGGGTGCAGCGCGCTGATCACCCGGTGCTCGCGCTTCATGTCGTGCGCGGTGGCCAGGACATGGCCGAGCGGCGGCCGCCGCACCACCCAGGTCCCGGAGCCGTCGGTGACCGTGTAGGTCAGGTTCGACCTGCCGCCCTCGATCAGCCGGCCGGTGAGCGGGCCGGCCAGCAGTCCGGGCCGTTCCCGTTCGAGCAGCTCGCGCAGCCGGTCGAGATCCAGTCCGGGCGGGTGATCGGGGCTCATCGTCGCTCCTGTGGGCAGGCGGACACGTACCCACCCATGATGCCGACCGGTCGGTATGCCGTCCAGACCGGGGGGCCAACGTGATCGGGCCCACGATAGGCGGATCACGTGCCCGGCGTCGGCCCTGCCGAGGCCCGCCGGTGACGCGAATGGCGTACATCGGGCCATTCGGCTTGCACGGCGTGGGCGGACCCCGGAGGGTCGACGCATGAAGGCGATCAGCTACGCACGGTACGGCGGCCCCGAGGTCCTCGAGTACGGCGACGTGGACGACCCCAAGGTCGGCCCCGACACGGTGCTCGTCAGGGTGCGGGCGGCGTCCGTCAACCCGGTCGACTGGAAGGCCCGCCAGGGCCACCTCGACGCGATCCTCCCGACCGTCTTCCCGGTCGTCCCCGGCTGGGACGTCGCGGGCGTGGTCGTCCGGCCCGGACCCGCCGTCCCGGAGTTCGCCGAAGGCGACGAGGTGATCGGCTACGTGCGCCAGGACGTCCTCTCGGGAGGCACCTTCGCCGAGTACGTGGCGGCCCCCGTGCGCACCCTCGCGCCCAAGCCGCGCGCCCTCACCTTCGAGCAGGCGGCCGGCATCCCCCTCGCCGGACTCACCGCGTACCAGGTGCTGCACCGCGTCCTCGGGGTGCGCCGGGGCGAGACCGTCCTGGTGCACGCGGCGGCCGGCGGGGTCGGATCCGTCGCCGTCCAGCTCGCCGCCCATGTCGGTGCCCGGGTCATCGGCACGGCGAGCGAACGCAACCACGACTTCGTGCGCGGCCTCGGCGCCGAGCCGGTGAGCTACGGCGAGGGTCTGGCCGAACGGGTCCGGGGGCTCGCACCCGAGGGTGTGGACGCGGTGTTCGACACGGTCGGCGGGGACGCCCTGAAGACCTCCGCGAACCTCCTCGTGCCGGAAGGCCGCCTGGCGTCGATCATCGACCCCGGCGTGGTCGAGTACGGCGGCGACTACTGGTTCGTCCGGCCGGACCCGCAGGACCTGCGCAAGCTGTCGGAACTGGCGGATCAGGGGGTCCTGGCCATCCACGTCGAGGAGACCTTCCCCCTGGAGCGCGCGGCGGACGCCCACCGCCGCAGCGAGGAAGGCCACGTACGCGGCAAGATCGCGATCACGGTGCCCGAGTGACACCCCCCGGGGCTCCGCCCCGGGCCCCGCTCCTCATGCGCCGGAGGGGGCTGATTCGCAGCCCGTCCGGCGTTTGAGGACAGGCCCGAAGGGCCGAAAGGGGGTCTGGGGCGCGGCCCCAGGATCGGGAAGCGAAAGGGCGGCGGGGGCGAGAAACCCCTACCACAGCACGACCCCCACCCCACCCCCCACCGTCGCCAGCACGCACACCACAATCCTTACCGCATAGCGAAGCGAGAGCCGCTCAGGCTCCCCACCCCCCGCCAACCCCCGAATCCGCCGATGGGCGACCACCAACACCCCCGCCCACCCCGCACAGCACACGGCCCCCGCAGCGAGCACACCCGCCGACGCCCCGCCCGCCAGCCCCGCCTTCCCCGCCAGCACGGCCACCACCGTGGCCGCGAGCGTCGTCCGCCGCCACGCCAGCCGCGTCCGCTCGGGCTGCAGCCCCGGATCCCGGTCCACCCGCCCCGCCCCCGCAGCCGCCCCGGGCGTCACTGCTCCCACCCCACCAGCACCACCACGACCATCACCACGGCGACCCCCGCCACCACCACCCCCAGCAGCGCCGGGAACCGCGACACGGGCAGGTCCTCCCCGCGCCGCATGGCCCGCTCGCACCGCACCCAGTGGTTGACCGCCCGGAACGCGCACAGCGCACCGGCCGCCAGCAGCGCGAGGGCCAGCCCGACCCGCCAGCCCCAGCGCAGGTCGGGCAGGAACTGGTCCACCGCGAACCCGCCGCCGATGAGCGCGAGCGCGGTCCGCAGCCAGGCGAGGAACGTCCGCTCGTTCGCCAGGGAGAAGCGGTAGTCGGGCGTCTCCCCGTCCTCCCGCACCTCGGCGGGGGAGAACCACAACCGGACGTTCCGTACAAACTCGATCACGTCGGCGACCCTACCGGTCGCCTCCGATCAGCCGGTCCCGTGCCCGCGTGCGCCCGCCCGGTACGCCCGCAGCCGTTCGTACGCCGCCAGCCCGTCCGGCACCCACTCCCACTCGCCGAGCCGCCGCTCGACCTCCTCCTCCGGCAGGAAGTCGTACCAGGCCACCTCCTCGGCCTGCGGCCGCACCGGCAGGTCGCAGCGCACCTCGTACACCGCCGACCACCAGGTCCGGTCCGCGCCGTCGTCGTACAGGAAGGTGAAGAGGTGCGAGGGGCGCGGAAGGCCGCTCACGCCGAGTTCCTCCTCGGCCTCCCGCAGGGCCGCCTCGTCGTACTCCTCGCCCGCGCCGACGACCCCGCCGACGAACATGTCGTACAGCGAGGGGAAGACCAGCTTGTCCGGCGTGCGGCGGTGGACGAAGACCCGGCCCGCGCCGTCCCTGGCCAGGACGAAGACGCACCGGTGGCGCAGCCCCCGCGCGTACGCCTCCCCGCGCCGGACCTGCCCCACCACCCGGTCCCGCTCGTCGACGACGTCGATGATCTCGTCCGCACTCCGACCGCTCCCGCTCGTTCCACTGCCACACGTGCCGCTCTCACTCATACCGCCATCAAAGCAGCGAGCCCGCCTCACGTCCCGCACGGCACCCGCGGTGCGCGCCCGCCTCTCGACGCCACAAGTTGCCCGTTCGTGACCGCAGTTGACGCGTGTAACACCCTCTGCGCCCTTGACGTGATCCGTTGGCGGACGGTTTGCTGTCCGTGATCAGCTCATGGCAGGCGGCAGCCGACCACTGCCACCGACCACCCGCCGTGAGCCGTATGACAAGAGAAGCGCGTGAGGAAGTTCCGCGGTGTCCCCACCCCCGCCTCCCCTCGGCCGTGCCCGCAAACGAGCGGCACAGGCCCATGACGAGGCCCTCGACGACGCCGAACTCGTCGCCGCGCGGGCCGCACTGGCACAGGGGCGGTGGCAGAGCACCCGCTCGCTGCTGGTCCGGACGGGGGACGACTGGGACCGCCGCGGGCACCGGATCGCGGTGCTCGCCGGCGAGCCGTACTGCGCCCCGTGGGCCCGTGAGTGGCTGCTCGCCGAGCCCGACTCCGGCGACGCGACCGTGCTGCTCGCCCTGGCCCAGGTGCGGCGCGGGCTGCGCGGCAAGGAAAAGCCCGCCCGGGTCCGCGACGCCTGCCAGAAGGCCGCCACGCTGCTGCCGGACGACCCGACGCCCTGGCTCGGGTCACTGATGCTGGAGTGCTCGCTGGGCGCGGAGGGCGACGTGGTCCGCGTCTTCGAGCAGGTCCGCACCCGCTACGCCGACCACCACCACGCCCACCACCTGGTGGTCGGCTGGCTCGCGGAGCGCCGCGTGGAGGCGGGCCCGGACCCGCTGCACGAGGTGTACGACTTCGCCAACTGGGCCGCCGAACAGGCCCCCGCCGACTCGCCGCTCGCCATCCTGCCGGTCATCGCGCACGCCGAGCGCTACCGCACCCTGGCCGCCGCCGGACACGAACCCCCCGACCCGGTCGCCTCCGGGCACTGGGTCGGACGCCGCGCCCGGCAGGTGATGAAGGCGGCCTTCGACTGGTGGCTGGAGTGGGAGCACGAGGACCACCCCCGCCGCCTGGTCGACCTGAACTTCCTCGCCCACGCCAAGGTCTGCGAGGGCCGGGGCGCCGAGGCCGCCGCGCTGTTCCACCGCATCGGCGAGCACGCCACCCCCGCCCCCTGGTCCTATCCCGACCGGGACGGCGTCACCGCCTTCCGTACCGCCCGCGCCGCCGCCCTGGGCACGGCCTGACCCCCACCCCGACGCCCCCCCGCACCCACCACCGACCCAAGGACGGTCTCGAGATGACGACGGACAGTTCGAGCACCAACAGAGCCCCGGCCGAAGGGATCAGCACCTTCAAGGGGCAGGACCGCGCCCTGCGGGCCGACCGCCTCGGCACGGGGGGCCTGCTGCTCTCCGTCCTGGCCGCGACCGCCCCCCTCATGGTGGTCGCCGGTGTCATGCCCACCACATTCGCGGTGATGGGGATCGTCGGCCAGCCTCTGCTCTTCGTGGTCCTGGGTGCCGTACTGGTGCTGTTCAGCCTCGGATACGCGGAGATGAGCCGGCACGTCCACAACGCCGGTGCCTTCTACGCCTACATCTCCCGCGGGCTCGGCGGCACCGCCGGCGCGGGCGCCGCCCTGGTCGCTCTGGTCGCCTACAACGCCCTCCAGGTCGGCATCTACGGCATCTTCGGCTTCGAGGTCTCCGGCCTCTTCGCCACCTACGCCGACCTCGAGGTCGCCTGGTGGATACCCTCCCTCGTCGCCGTGCTGGCCGTCGGCGCGCTGGGCTGGCTGAAGATCGACGTCAACGCGAAGGTGCTCGGCGTCCTGCTGGTCATCGAGGTGGTCCTGGTCGTCGTCTTCGACATCGCCGCCGTCGCCGACCCCGGCAAGGAGGGCCTGTCGCTGCACGCCTTCAACCCGGACACCCTCACCGGCGCAGGCGTCGGCACCGCCCTGTGCTTCTGCATCGCGGCCTTCCTCGGCTTCGAGCAGGCCCCGGTGTACGCCGAGGAGACCAGCAGGCCGCACGTGCTGGTGCCGCGCGTGATGTTCCTCGCCGTCACCGGCGTCGCCGTCTTCTTCGCCATCAGCAGCTGGGCGCTCACCGTCGCCACCGGCCCCTCCGCCATCGTCGGCACCTCCCAGGAGCAGAGTGCGGGCCTGCTGTTCTTCCTCACCGAGGACCGGCTCGGCTCCACCTTCACGGACGTCCTGCACATCCTGTTCGTGACCGGCATGTTCGCGGCCATGCTCAGCTTCCACAACGTCGTCGCCCGCTACGCCTTCGCCATGGGCCGCGAGGGCCTGCTGCCCGCCACCTTCGGCCGCACCACCGGCACCAGCGGCGCCCCCGGCACCGGCTCCCTGCTGCAGACCGGCATCGCGGCGGTGCTGGTGCTGACCTTCGCGCTCACCGACGACAAGCCGGCCGGCGACCCGACCGCGCCCGTCCTGCACCTGTTCACCTGGGGCGGCAACATCGGCGCGCTCGGCGTGATCGTGCTGATGGCCATCGCCTCGCTGTCCGTCGTCGTCTTCTTCGTACGGCGCGGCGCCGCGAGCGCGCAGGCCTGGCGGCTGGTCACCTCGACCGTCGCCGGCCTCGCCCTGGTGGTGATCGCGGTCTACACGGTGAAGGACTTCGACGTGCTGGTCGGCACCGGCCCGGACTCCGCGCTGCGCTGGATCCTGCCGGGCGTCATCGGCCTCGCCCTCGTGATCGGGCTGGTCCAGGGCGCGATCCTGCGCGCCCGCGCCCCCGAGACACACGCCCGCATCGGCCTGGGCAACGAGGCCTTCCAGCTGGAGAAGGAGGCCGAGCGCACCCCGTAGGACACCCGCACCCGTCTTACGGAAGTCTGACGAGCACCCGCGTTCCCTGGCCCGGCCCGGGGCGCGGGTGCTCGAATGTCGGGGTGAACCCCGAACAGCCCCCGCGCGACCCGGACGCCCCCCGCACGAGAGCCGAGGCGGACGACCCGGACGCGCGCGGCAAGCCCGTCGGCCGCCGCGTCCTGCTCGGCACCCTCGGCCTCGGCGCGCTCGGCCTGGCTGCCGCGCCCGCCCTCCAGCGCGGCCTGGAATCCTTCCTCGCCGGCGCCTCCGAACGCGACCCCACCGGCCTGACCGGACTGCTCCCGAACGGCGGCGGCTTCCGCTACTACTCGGTCACCGCGTCCGTCCCCCGCAAGGACGAACGCACCTACCGCCTCACCGTCGACGGCCTCGTCGACCGCCCCGCCACCTACACGCTCGCCGACCTGAAGGCCCTGCCGCAGACCCGTACGGTCCGCGACGTCCAGTGCGTCACCGGCTGGCGGGTGCCGCACACGCCGTTCGAAGGGGTGCCGCTGTCCCGGCTCCTCGACGCGGCCGGCGTGCGCCCCACCGCCCGCGCGGTGCGCTTCACCTGCTTCGACGGCGCCTACTCCGAGAGCCTCACCCTCGACCAAGCCCGCCGCTCCGACGTCCTGGTCGCCCTGCGCATGCGGGACGAGGACATCGGCCACGGCCACGGCGGCCCGGTACGCCTCTACGTGGCACCCATGTACTTCTACAAGTCCGCCAAGTGGCTCTCCGGCATCACCGTCACCGAGGACGTCGAACCGGGCTACTGGGAGGTGCGCGGCTACGACGTCGACGCCTGGGTCGGCCGCTCGAACGGACGCGACGATGCACCCACGACCTGACGCCCCGCCCGCCGCCACGACCGTACGGCGCTTCGGTCCCGCCCAGCGGCGGGCGCACCGCGCCACGGCCGTACTGATGGGCGTCTGCGTGGCCACCGCCGCCTGCCTCTACGTCCCCCAGCTCGCCCAGCTGGTGGGCCGCCGCGCCCTGGTCGTCACGCTCCACCAGTGGTCGGGCCTGCTGGTGCCCGTCCCCGCGCTCGCCGCCCTCGTCTCCCGCGCGTTCCGCGCCGACCTCGGCCGGCTCAACCGCTTCGGCCCGCACGACCGGGCCTGGCTGCGGGCCGCCCTGCGCCGCGACCGCCGCCCCGCCTCCCGCCCGGCCGGGAAGTTCAACGCCGGACAGAAGCTCTACGCGGCCTGGATCGCCGGGGCCACCCTGGTGATGCTCGGCACCGGGCTGCTGATGTGGTTCACCCACCTCACCCCGCTGGTCTGGCGGACCGCCGCGACCTTCGTCCACGACTGGCTGGCGCTGACCCTCGGCATCGTCCTCGCCGGGCACATCGGCATGGCCCTCGCCGACCCGGAGGCCCGCCGGGGCCTGCGCACCGGCTCGGTCGGCCGGGAATGGGCGGAGCGCGAACACCCCCTGTGGCGCCCCTGACACGACGGAGGCCCGTCCGCCCTCCTGGTGAAGGGCGGACGGGCCTCCGTGAGCCCGGACCCGGCTAGATGATCAAGGACAGCAGGAGCACCAGCGCCCCCGCGACCACCGAGATGATCGTCTCCATCACCGACCAGGTCTTGATCGTCTGGCCGACGTTCAGACCGAAGTACTCCTTCACCAGCCAGAAGCCGGCGTCGTTCACGTGACTGAAGAACAGCGAGCCGGCGCCGATGGCCAGCACCAGCAGCGCGGTGTGCGCGGTCGACATGTCGGCCGCGAGCGGCGCGACCAGACCGGCCGCCGAGACGGTCGCCACGGTCGCCGAACCCGTCGCCAGCCGGATCGCCACCGCGATCAGCCAGGCCAGCAGCAGCGCCGGGATGGACCAGTCCTCGGAAATGTCCAGGATCATCCGGCCCACACCGGTGTCGATCAGCGTCTGCTTGAAGCCGCCGCCCGCGCCGACGATCAGCAGGATGCCCGCGATCGGCGCCAGGCCCTTGTCCACCAGGGAGGAGATCCGCTCCCGGCTGAAGCCGGCGGGCCTGCCGAGCGTGAAGATGCCGACCAGCACGGCCGCGAGCAGCGCGATCAGCGGGGAGCCGATCACGTCGAAGACGCGCTGCACCTGGTGCTCGGGGTCGTCGATCACGATGTCGACCAGAGCCTTGGCGAGCATCAGCACGACCGGCAGCAGGATCGTGGCCAGCGTCGCGCCGAACCCGGGGCGCCGCTCCAGATCCTCCGACGGCCGCTGCGGGACCATCCGCTCCGGGGCCGGGACGTCCACCCAGCGGGCGGCGTACCTGGAGAACAGCGGACCGGCGATGACCACGGTCGGGATCGCGACCAGCACACCGAGCGCCAGCGTCACGCCCAGGTTGGCGTCGACCGCGTCGATGGCGACCAGCGGGCCGGGGTGCGGCGGGACCAGACCGTGCATCACGGACAGACCGGCCAGCGCGGGGATGCCGATGCGCATGAGCGAGTAGTTGCCGCGCTTGGCGACCATCAGCACCACCGGGATCAGCAGCACCACGCCGACCTCGAAGAACAGCGGCAGGCCGATCACCGAGGCGATCAGCACCATCGCCCACGGCATGGAACGGCCGCTCGCCCTGGCGAGGATGGTGTCGACGATCTGGTCCGCGCCGCCGGAGTCGGCGAGCATCTTGCCGAGGATCGCGCCGAGGGCGATCAGCACGCCCACACCGGCGACGGTGGAGCCCAGTCCGGCGGTGAAGCTGGTGATCACCTTGTCCAGCGGCGCCCCGGCGAAGGCACCGAGGGCCAGTGACCCGATGGTCAGCGACAGGAAGGCGTGAAGTTTGAACTTGGTGATGAGCAGGACGATGACGGCTATGCCCGCCAGGACGGCGATGCCCAGCTGAGCGTGGCCGGCCGAGGTGATCGGCTCGGGTGCGTCCGCTGCCAGCATCTCGACGCTGAGTCTGGTCACGGTGGATCCCTAGGGTGTACGGGGGTTGAGGGGGGAGTGGCCGGCCCCGGGGGGGCCGGTGGGGGACCTACGGGGTGGGCTCGGGGAGCGCCGTCAGGGCGGTGGCCGCCCGTTCGGTGATCTCCTCGGGGCTGCCCGTCACGTCCACGGCGACCCCGGCCTCGTCCTGCCCCAGCGGCTGGAGCGTGGCGAACTGGGAGTCGAGCAGTGCCGTGGGCATGAAGTGCCCCTTACGGTGCGACATCCGGTCCTCCACGAGCGCGCGGTCACCGGTGAGGTGCACGAAGACCACGCCCGGTGCGGCGGCCCGCAGCCGGTCACGGTACGACCGCTTCAGCGCCGAGCAGCTCACCACGCCGCCCAGACCCGCACGCTGCTGCGCCCAGTCGCCGATGGCGTCCAGCCAGGGCCACCGGTCGTCGTCGGTGAGCGGGGTGCCGGCCGACATCTTGGCGATGTTGCTCTGCGGGTGGAAGTCGTCGCCCTCGGCGTACGGAACGCCGAAGCGGGCCGCGAGCAGAGGACCGATGGTGGTCTTGCCCGTCCCGGCGACGCCCATGACCACGACGACGTGGGGGGTGTTCATCGCTGCCTCACTGTCTGCTGTCTTCGTCGACACCTGATGTCGACGGCAACTGAAACTCATAAGTACGACGACTTCAAGAGTCTGTGACGAATAAGTCTGACCTTTTCTTCGGGTGACCCGACCCGTACTCTGAGTGCATGAGCACCATGGGCCGGGGGCTGCACGGCCGCGTACTGGACACCCTCGGCCCCGAGATCACCGCCGGCGAGTACCCGCCCGGCAGTGTCCTGCGTACCGACGAGCTCGCCCAGCGTTTCGACGTGTCGCGCTCCGTGATGCGCGAGGTGGTCCGCGTCCTGGAGTCCATGCACCTGGTGGAGTCGCGGCGCCGCGTCGGCGTGACCGTCCTGCCGGCCCGCGAATGGAACGTGTACGACCCCCAGGTCATCCGCTGGCGCCTGGCCGGCGCCGACCGCCCCCGCCAGCTGCGCTCCCTCACCGTGCTGCGTTCCGCGATCGAACCGGTCGCGGCGGGGCTGGCCGCGCGCAACGCCACGGCCGAGCAGTGCGCCGAACTCACCGAGTGCGCCCTCGGAATGGTCGCCCACTCACGCGGACACAAGCTGGAGGGCTACCTCTTCCACGACGTGGCGTTCCACCGCGTGATCCTGACCGCCTCCGGCAACGAGATGTTCGCCCGCCTCGGCGACGTCGTCGCGGAGGTGCTGGCCGGACGCACCCACCACGACGTCATGTTCGAGGACCCCGACCCTGCGGCGGTCACCCTCCACGTCCAGCTCGCGGAGGCCGTCCGCGCCCGCGACGCGGCCCGCGCGGAGGAACTCACCCGGGAGATCACCGAGGGCGCCCTCCAGGAACTGGACGTCCTGGCGCCGTAGCGCCGCCAAATCCGGACTACTCCAGGAAGTCGCCGTCGACGTACGCCCAGGCGCCGTCGACGCGTTCGAAGCGGCTGCGTTCGTGCAGGGAGCCGCCTCGGTAGGAGGCACGGAAGGTCACCGTGCCGGTGGTGTGGAAGGCGGAGCCGGCCTCCGTCGCCAGGATCTCCAGCCCGGTCCAGCGCATCCCCGGGTCGAGGTCCAGCCGGGCAGGCCGCGTCCGCGGGTGCCAGGTCCGCAGCAGATACGCCCCGTCCTGCCGCACGAACGCGCAGTACCGCGACCGCATCAGCCGCTCGGCGGTGGGCGCGGCGGCGGCTCCGCCGTGGAAGCGGCCGCAGCACTCCTCGTAGGTCTCGGGGAGGCCGCAGGGGCAGGGCGTGCGAGACGTCATGAGGCACCTTCCGTACAACGACCGAGGGCCGCGACCTCGCGGTCGCGGCCCTCGTGTTCCAAGTGTCCGAGGGGGGACTTGAACCCCCACGCCCGATAAAGGGCACTAGCACCTCAAGCTAGCGCGTCTGCCATTCCGCCACCCGGACAAGGTGTCTGTCGCGCGGGTTTCCCCCCGCGGCGACGACGTAAACATTACCAGGTGTTCAGGGGTGGCCGATCACCCCCGCCCGCCGCGCCGTCGCGTGAACGGCGCGTGGCGGGCCGGGCCTGGTCTTGGGGCGGGCCCGCCGGCGAGGGAGGATGAGGGGGACCCACCAGCGGGAACACCAGCAGCGGGAGGAAGCACGTGAGCCAGACGGACCCGGCCAAGGGCGTCACCGGTGAGGACGAGGTCGTGGACCTCTGCCGCGAGCTGATCCGGATCGACACCAGCAACTACGGCGACCACTCCGGCCCCGGCGAGCGCAAGGCGGCCGAGTACGTCGCCGAGAAGCTCGCCGAAGTGGGCCTGGAGCCGCAGATCTTCGAGTCCCACCCGGGACGCGCCTCCACGGTCGCCCGGATCGAGGGCGAGGACCCGTCGCGGCCCGCCCTGCTCATCCACGGCCACACCGACGTCGTCCCCGCCAACGCGGACGACTGGACCCACCACCCCTTCTCCGGCGAGATCGCCGACGGATGCGTGTGGGGACGCGGGGCCGTCGACATGAAGGACATGGACGCGATGACCCTCGCGGTCGTCCGCGAGCGCATGCGCAGCGGCCGCAAGCCTCCGCGGGACGTCGTCCTCGCCTTCCTCGCCGACGAGGAGGCCGGCGGCACCTACGGCGCCAAGCACCTGGTGCACAAGCACCCCGAGCTGTTCGACGGCGTCAGCGAGGCGATCGGCGAGGTCGGCGGCTTCTCCTTCACCGTCAACGAGAAGCTGCGCCTCTACCTCGTGGAGACCGCCGAGAAGGGCATGCACTGGATGCGGCTCACCGTCGACGGCACGGCCGGCCACGGCTCGATGACCAACGACGACAACGCCATCACCGAGCTGTGCGAGGCCGTGGCGCGGCTCGGCCGCCACAAGTGGCCGGTCAGGGTCACCAAGACCGTCCGCGCCTTCCTGGACGAGCTCTCCGACGCGCTCGGCACCGAGCTCGACCCGGAGAACATGGACGAGACCCTCGCCAAGCTCGGCGGCATCGCCCGCATGATCGGCACGACGCTGCGCAACTCGGCGGCGCCCACCCAGCTCGGCGCCGGCTACAAGGTCAACGTCATCCCCGGCCAGGCCACCGCGCACGTCGACGGCCGCTTCCTGCCCGGCTACGAGGAGGAGTTCCTCGCCGACCTCGACCGGATCCTCGGCCCGCGCGTGCGGCGCGAGGACGTGCACTCCGACAAGGCCCTGGAGACCGACTTCGACGGCCGGCTGGTCGACGCCATGCAGATCGCGCTCAGCGCCGAGGACCCCATCGCGCGCGCCGTGCCGTACATGCTCTCCGGCGGCACCGACGCCAAGTCCTTCGACGACCTGGGCATCCGCTGCTTCGGCTTCGCGCCGCTGAAGCTGCCCCCGGAGCTGGACTTCGCGGGCATGTTCCACGGTGTCGACGAGCGGGTGCCGGTGGACGGCCTCACGTTCGGCGTCCGTGTGCTCGACCGATTCCTCGACGCGTCCTGAGGTGTGTTCCGGCGAGCGCCGGTGATCCCAAGAATCGGGCAGACGTACGGAGTTGACCGGGAAGAGTGAATGCGACCATAAGCTCGTAGCCTCATTACTTCCTCCTCGTTACCCGTGATGTGATCCGCGACTTTGGATCACATTGCCAACTAGGAGGAATACATGCTGAAGAAGGTCGTCGCCGTCGCGGCCGCCACCGGTGGTCTGGTTCTCGCGGGCGCGGGCATGGCCGCTGCCGACTCGGGTGCCCAGGGTGCCGCCGTGCACTCCCCGGGCGTCCTGTCCGGCAACGTCGTGCAGGTGCCGGTTCACGTCCCCGTGAACGTCTGCGGCAACACGATCTCCGTGATCGGGCTGCTGAACCCCGCCTTCGGCAACACCTGCGTCAACGCGTGATGTCGTGTCTCGCCCTCTAGGGAACACCCGCTGAGGGTTCGAGCCCGTCGGCCCCGGAGCGCGCGCCATGCGCTCCGGGGCCGACCGGTTCCCCCCATACGTCGAGAATCCGGGACGCGGCGGACGCCGCCTCCCGGCAGCAGGTCCGAGGACAGGGAATTCAGCAAATGCGACAGGTCACCCGCAAGGGCTTGATGACCATGGCCGCCGCCACCGGTGTGCTCGCCGCCGCGGGCGGGGCCGCCGCCCACGCCGACTCCGGGGCGACCGGCGGGGCCAGCGGCTCGCCGGGCGTGCTCTCCGGCAACGTGGTGCAGGCCCCGGTGCACGTGCCGGTGAACGTCTGCGGCAACACGGTCAACGTCGTCGGGATCCTCAACCCGGCGGTGGGCAACGCCTGCGCCAACACGGGCGGCTCCGGCGGCCACGGCGGCTCGCACGCCCACGGCAAGGCGAAGGGTTCGCCCGGCGTGGCCTCGGGCAACGTGGTGCAGGTTCCGGTGCACGTGCCGGTGAACGTCTGCGGCAACAGCGTCGACATCATCGGTGTGGGCAACGGCACGGGCGACAACGGCTGCGCCAACACGGGGCACGACGGCGGGGAGCCGGGGGAGCCGGGGGAGCCGGGTAATCCGGGGGAGCCCGGCAACCCTGGTGAGCCGGGTAACCCGGGGGAGCCCGGTGAGCCTGGCAATCCCGGTGAGCCTGGCAACCCGGGTGAGCCTGGCAACCCAGGTGAGCCCGGTAACCCCGGCAACCCTGGAGAGCCGGGCAACCCCGGTGAGCCCGGTAACCCGGGTGAGCCCGGGACCCCCGGCACCCCGGGCGGCCCCTCGTCCGGCAACCAGCCGGGCGCCCAGTCCGGCCCGCAGGGCGACGCGGAACTCGCCCAGACCGGCAGCGAGCTGCCGATGGGCCTCGTGCTGCCCGTCGGCGCGGGTGCGCTGCTCGCCGGCGCGGTCCTCTACCGCAAGGCGCGCGCCGCGGCGTGATCTCGGACACACGGAGCGGACCCCGCGACAGAACGCGGGGTCCGCTCCACCTGTTGACTCCGGTCGGGCGCGCTCAGCTCACCAGGTGGCGCGCACCTGGCGGATGATCCGCCGCCGCAGCCGCACCCTGCGGCTGCCGTCACGCATCAGCGTCAGGCGGTACAACTCCCAGTGACCGTACTCGGCATGGTCCGTCAGCAGACGCGCCGTCTCCTTGCGGGACACCCCGCGCGGCACGTACACGTCGACAAATTCGTATTCCGGCATCGCATCTATTGTGCGGGCCGGCCCCCGGTACGGATAGCGTCTGCACTATGTCTGATGCTGCGCAGCCCACCGCTGCCGAGGTACGTGCCGCCGCCGAGGCGGTGAAGACCGCGATCGACCGCCACCTGGCCGCGGTCGAGAGCCGGTCGGGGGACGACGACCCGGCCGTCTACGAGGCCTTCAACCAGCTGGCCGCGGCCGCGGAGACGTACGACGAACTGCTCTACGACCGCTACGACGAGGTCACCCCCTTCGAGATCCCGAGTGCGGAGGAAGCCCTTCCGCCGTACGCCGGGCCCGAGGAACCGAACGCCGTCAGCGTGCTGATCCGTCGCGACTACGCCGTCGCCGAACCGCAGCGGCTGCTGGCCCACGCCCAGCGGATCGAGGAGGCGGACGACGAGAGTCCGGAGGCCTCCGGCACCGTTCACGGGGCGCTCGGCCTGCTGTTCGGCGAGTACGAACCGGACGAGATCGCCTCCCGGCACAAGGAGTTCGGCCTGGAGGAGGGCGACTCCACGCTCTGGGTCACGGCATCGGACGAGATCCCGGACCCGGGGGAGTGGCTCGAGGCGCCCTTCGAGCAGGTGGACCCGGAGACGGTGGTCTGCCGCTTCGACGTCAGCGCGGTCTTCGACGACGACGATGACGGCGACGACGAGAGCGACGACGACATCGAGGCGGTCCTGGCCCCGGACGAGGAGCTGGAACCACTCGACGCGGACCGCTGACCCCATTCGCGGTACAGCGCCGACGGCGGCGGCACTCCGGTGCCGCCGCCGTCCTGCGTCTCCGGCCGGCGCGGACCCGCGCCGGGCGCCTGCGTCGTCCCGGTGGCCCGCCGACCGTCAACGGCTGGCAGCTTGCCCAGCCGACCGCCGGTCCCCTGGCCTCCCGGCCGGCGGCAGCCGGCTCAGCCACATCCGGGGCCCCCGGCAGGCGCGGGCCCGCGTCGGGCGGCTGCGCCGTCGAGGTGCGTTGCCGGCTCCAGGTCGGCAACGGCTCGCTCAGGCGGGCGGCGTCGGCAGTTGTGGGGCCAGCAGCACCGGCAGCCGGGTCGTCCGCGGCTTCGCCGTAACCTCGGCCACGGCGCGGGGCAGGGCCTGGTCGACGCCGTGGACCACCGACAGGTGGCGGTCGGCGCGGCTGAACGCCGTGTAGATCCAAGGGCGGCTCAGCGCGGGCACCGCGTCGCCGGGCAGCACCACGACGGCCGCCGGCCACCGGGAGCCCACCGCCTGGTGCGCGGTCAGCGCCCAGCCGTGCCGTACCGACTGCTCCACGCGCTCCCTCGGCACCACGATCCGCTCGCCCCCGCAGTCCAGGCGCAGGCCCTCGCCGTCCGCCCCGACCACGCGGCCCGGCAGCGTGCGCCCCGGGGCGGGGGAGTACGCCACCCGGTCGCCGGGGTCGAAGCCGCCGAAGCGGCCCGGTCCCGGGTTGAGCCGCTCCTTCAGTGCCGCGTTCAGCACGCGCGTCCCGACCGCGCCGCCGTGCCCCGGCGTGATGACCTGCGTCTCCTCCGCGGGAACCCCGATGGCCCGCGGCACCGAGTCCACCACCAGCTGCACGGTCCGGTGCACCGCCTCGCCCGCGTCCCGCACGGGCACGATGACGACCTCCTTGCCGGGCGCCTCCACCTGGAGCAGCTCACCGACGCCGATGCCCGAGACCAGCTCGCCGAGCGGCCCCGGGTCCGGCCGCCGGGAGGCGATCTGCGGACAGGCCCGCACCGCCAGCAGGTCCGCGAACACCCGCCCGGGGCCCACCGACCACAGCACCCCGGGGTCACCGGACAGCACGAGGCGCGCCCCGTCCGGCAGCGACTCCGTGAGCAGCGCGCCCGTCTCCACGTCCAGCTGCGGTGCGTCCAGCACCACCAGCAGGTCCAGGGCCAGCGCGCCCTCCGGGTCCCGCCCGGGCCCCTCGGCGCCGGACAGCGTCCCGGCGACCGTGGCGACGCCGGGGCCGTCCACCCGGTCGGCGAACCGGGCCCGCCCGACCGGGCCGTGCGTGGCGGCCCAGGCGCGCAGCCCCATGGCGTGCGCCGCGTCCAGGAGGGCGGCCGGCTCGGCCAGCGCCGCCTCCCCGCCGGTGTGCAGCACCAGCCCGTGCCCCGCGACCGCGCGGATCAGCTCGCCCGCGGAGCCCTCCGCCGCGGCGGCCGCGCGCTCCCAGTCCTCGCCCGCCCCGTCCTGCTTGGGCACCGAGTTGATCAGCCGGGCCAGGCCGTCGGTGAGGCTCTCCTCGGCCAGTGCGCAGCGCTCCAGACCCACCAGGACCTGGACCGGCTGTTCCTCGGCCTCGCCCTCCGCGGCCTCGCCCTCGCCCCCGTCCTCCGCGGCGTCGTCGACCAGGCCGTCCTGGAAGACCAGGACGTCGCCCTCGGCGATGGCGTCGCGCACCGCGTCCTCAGGGGCGGGCACCCCCTGCCGGCCCAGCGCCTCGGTGAGCGCGGCCATCTCCAGCACCGTGTGCCCGGCCGGGGCGGCCTGCTCCAGCAGCCAGACGGTGACGGCCCGCCCCCGCCGCTCGTCGGCGGGCCCGGCCTCCCCGCCGAGCAGTGCCCGCGCGAACCCGTCCGCCTGCTCCGGCCGCACCCCCGGCACCCGCAGCAACTGCCAGGGATCGTCACGCAGCACGCGCGCGGCACCTTCCCCGAGCACGGAGGCGGCCGGGGCGGCGAGAGCGGCGGGCGCACCGCCCTGCGCCAGCACCTCCCGGACCTCCCCGACGGTGCCCTCGGCGGGGGCCGCGGGCCCCTGGCTCACCACCGGAGCCCGCCGCACCGGCTCGGGCGCGGGACGCCGGGGCGCCGGCCCTGCCTCCTCGAACACGGTGGCGGGCGGCTTCTCGCCGCTCTCCACGGCCCGTACGGCGGCGAGCAGGTCCGCGGCCGTGCCGCTCAGCGCGGTCCCGGCGGCGATCGGGCCCTGACGCTCCGCCTTCCGCCGCTCGATCCGCTCCCGCTCCAGGCGCTGCGCGGCCAGCTCGGCCTCGGCCTCGGACACCTGCGCGCCCTCGGCGGGCGCGTCGTCCGCCGAGCTCTTCGGCTCCTCCGGGGTCTCGGGCGTGCTCACAGCGTGCTCCAGTCGTGATCGGGATAGCGGTGCACGGGAGCCGACACGTCGTCGAGCGCCCGGCAGATCTCGTCAGGAAGACTAAGCGCCTCCACTGACAACGCAGCCGACAGCTGCTGCGCCGTGCGGGCGCCCACGACGGGCGCGGTCACCCCGGGCCGGTCGCGGACCCAGGCGAGCGCCACCTGCAGCGCGGTCACGGCGAGCCCGTCGGCCGCGGTCGTCACGGCGTCCACGATCCGGCTCGCCGTGTCGTCCAGGTAGGGGGCGACGAACGGCGCGAGGTGCTCCGAGGCGCCGCGCGAGTCCACCGGGGTGGCGTCGTTGCGGTACTTGCCGGTGAGCACGCCCCGTCCGAGCGGGGAGGAGGGCAGCATGCCGATGCCCAGGTCGATCGCGGCGGGCAGCACCTCCCGCTCCACCCCGCGCTGCAGCAGGGAGTACTCCATCTGGGTGCTCGCCAGGCGGGTGTGTGCGCCGGGCGCGGCCAGCTGCCAGGTCGCCGCCTTGGCGAGCTGCCAGCCGCAGTAGTTGGAGACGCCCGCGTAGCGCGCCCGGCCGCTGGAGACGGCGATGTCCAGCGCCTGGAGCGTCTCCTCCAGCGGGGTGGCGGGGTCGTAGGCGTGGACGTGCCACACGTCGACGTAGTCGGTACCGAGGCGGGCCAGGGAGGCGTCCAGGGCGGACAGGAGATGCCCGCGTGAGCCGTCGAACCGGCGGTCGGGGTCGGGCACGCTGCCGGCCTTCGTGGAGATCACCAGGTCCCGGCGCGGCACCAGCCCGTCCATCAGCCGTCCGAGCAGGTACTCGGCGTCCCCGTCGCCGTACACGTCGGCCGTGTCGACCAGCGTCCCGCCGGCGTCCCAGAACGTCTTCAAGAGCTCTGCCGCGTCGTGCTCGTCGGTGTCACGGCCCCAGGTGAGCGTACCGAGCCCGATACGGGACACACGCAGGCCGGTACGGCCGAGATGCCTCTGCTCCATGAACGCCGAGATTACTGGCCAGAGCGTTGCGTGTGGGGGCCTGTGGACAACCGTTTTCCGGGCGCCCCGCGACGGCGGCGGCCGCCGGTCGGGACCGCGTCGGCGGCCCCGCGGGAACCCCACCCGCGACCACCGGAGGTATAAGGTCGGCGCACACATCACGTTACTGATCGGTAAGGGGAGACGGCCATGCAGCTAGGGATCAACCTCGGCTACTGGGGCGCCGGAATGGACGCGGACAACCTCGCCGTGGCCCAGGAGGCCGACCGGCTCGGCTACGCGGTCTGCTGGGCCGCCGAGGCCTACGGCTCCGACGCCGCCACCGTCCTCGCCTTTGTCGCCGCCCGCACCGAGCGCATCGACGTCGGCTCCGCCATCTTCCAGATCCCGGCCCGCCAGCCGGCCATGACCGCGATGACCGCGGCCACGCTGGACTCCCTCTCCGGCGGCCGCTTCCGCCTCGGCCTCGGCGTCTCCGGCCCGCAGGTCTCCGAGGGCTGGTACGGCGTCACGTTCGACAAGCCGCTCGCCCGCACCCGCGAGTACGTCGAGATCATCCGCAGGGCGATGACCCGCGAGCGCCTCTCCTTCGACGGCGAGCACTGGACCCTGCCCCTCCCCGGCGGCCCGGGCAAGCCCCTGAAGCTCACCGTGCACCCGCAGCGCGAGCACATCCCGCTGTACATCGCCGCGATCGGCCCGAAGAACCTGGAGCAGACCGGCGAGATCGCCGACGGCGCCCTGCTGATCTTCCCGTCCGCCGAGCACCTGGAGGACACCGCCGTCCGCCACCTGCGCGCAGGCCGCGAGAAGGCCGGCAAGACCCTCGACGGCTTCGACATCTGCCCCACGCTCCCGCTCGCCGTGGGCGACGACAAGGACCTCGCCACGCTCGCCGACACCTTCCGCCCCTACACGGCGCTGTACGTCGGCGGCATGGGCAGCCGCAAGCAGAACTTCTACAACCAGCTCGCCCGGCGCATGGGCTACGAGCAGGAGGCCGCCGAGATCCAGGACAAGTACCTGTCCGGCGACAAGCAGGGCGCTGCCGCCGCCGTCCCGCACGACCTGATCGACGGCACCACCCTGCTCGGCTCGGTCGACCGCATCGCCGACCGCATGAAGGCCTATGCCGCCGCCGGGGTCACCACCCTCACCCTCGCCCCGGCCGGCTTCACCCTCGACGAGCGGCTCTCCTCGCTGCGCGCCGGCGTCGAGGCGCTGGAGCGCGCGGGCCTCGCCTGACCCGGCCGTACGGCCGCCGCCGCCGCGTCCCGCGCGGCGGCGGCCGGGGTTCCGCGGCCGTGGTGGGGGCTCGGGGGTCGACCCCGCCACGGCCGTCATCCACCTCAACGCCCGCCGGCCCCCGGGGTTACGCGCCCCCGCACCTCCACGTACCACCCCCGCGCCCCTCACCGCCTCCCGTCCGCCCGCGCGTACGCGTCCGCACACCCCTCCCGCGCTTCGGTTCGCCCCCTCTTCACCCCGCACGTACTCCAATTGGCGGAGTTGTCCGCCGCACCTGTTGCCGCACCCCCACCGGCGCACTTGACTCCAACTTTGCGGAACTGTGGACGTGCGGACCGCGGACCTGCGGACGCCGTGGAGAGGTGGCCTCATGCTGTCGGCGAAGAGCCTGTTCCAGGAGATCCTCGACAACGACGAGTCGTTCGCGCTGTTCTGTTCGATCGCCGCGAGCGGCGAATCCCAGGGCGGCTGGGAGAACGCCCGTATCGCCGCGCTCGTGCCCGAGACCCAGCGGGGCCTCGCCCCCAAGATCACCCGGCACGGCGCCGACGAGGACAAGCACGGCCGGATCTTCAACGCCCTGCTCAAGAAGCGCGGCCTGGAGCCCGTCCCGGTCCCGCCGGAGACCGACTACACGATGCTGCTGGAGCGCAACGGCATCGGCCTGGCGCACGACCAGCTCAACCGTGACGAGCCGCTCACCGTGCAGGACATCGTCACCTACCTCGCCCACAGCCGGGTCACCGAGCAGCGCGCCTCCGAGCAGATGGAACTGCTCCGCAAGCACTTCGCCGACCACCCCGACCTCGGCCGCGCGGTGCGGATGATCTCCAACGACGAGGACAACCACCTGGCCTACTGCCACGAGGAACTGCTGCGCTTCGCCTACGCGGGACACGGCCGCGCCATCCAGCGCACCCTGCGTGAGTGCGCGCTCGCCGAGATCCGCGTCTACCGCGACGTCAGCCTCGCGGTGATGGCGCACATGGGCCGCGTCCTGGGCTGGCCGAAGCCCAAGGCGGCGCTCCTCGCCTTCGGTATCCACGCCATGTATCTGTACGAACGCCTGGGCGGCTGGCGTCGCATGGTCTCGCTGCGGATGCCCGAACGCCGCGACGCGCTGGGCGGCCCGGCGACCCCGGAACCGGAAGCGGCCTGACCGGCCCTACAGCCACCCCCGGCGCTTGAAGGTGCGGAACAACAGCACCTCCAGGGCGGCCATCGCCGCGATCACCACGGGATACGACCACCTCCAGTGCAGCTCGGGCATGTGCTCGAAGTTCATCCCGTAGATCCCCGCGATCATCGTGGGGACCACGGCCATGGCCGCCCACGCGGAGATCTTCCGCATGTCGTCGTTCTGCTGCACACCCACCTGCGCCAGGTGCGCCGACAGGACGTCCGACACCAGCCGGTCCAGGCCCTCCACCGACTCGTTCACCCGCGTGAGGTGGTCGTGGACGTCACGGAAGTACGGCCGCGCCCCGTCCTCCACGAACGGCACCCGCGCACCGGACGTGCCGGCCCCCGCGAGCCGGGCCATGGGCGCCGTGAGCGGCACGGTGGCACGGCGGAACTCCAGGATCTGCCGCTTGAAGCCGTAGATCCGGGACGCGGTCTTGCGCGAACCGCCCGCGTCGGGCGTGAAGACCTCCGTCTCCAGCTCCTCCAGGTCGGTCTGCAGCTCGGTCGCCACCTCCAGGTAGTGGTCGACCACGGCGTCGGCGACCGCGTACAGCACCGCCGTCGCACCCTCGCCCAGCAGCTCCGGCTCCCGCTCCAGCCGGTCCCGCACCGCGTCCAGAGGGGCACCCTCCCCGTGCCGTACGCTCACCGCGAACGAATCGCCCAGGAACATCATGATCTCGCCGGAGGAGACGGTGTCCCCGTCCGGCTCGTACACCACCGGCTTGAGGACCACGAACACCGAGTCGTCGTAGACCTCCAGCTTGGGCCGCTGGTGCGCCTTGAGGGCGTCCTCCACCGCCAGCGGATGCAGCCCGAACTCCCGTGCGACCAGGTCGAACTCCTCCGCCGTCGGCTCGTGCAGCCCGATCCAGACGAAACCTCCCGCCGACCGTGCCTCGTCCAGCGCGTCGGAGAAGTCCTTGGGGCCCTCCGACCGGTGCCCCTCCCGGTAGACGCCACAGTCGACGATCACGAAACGTGTCCTCCCTTCCCGGCAGGTCCCCTGCCGTCCTGTCCTGCTCCCATGCCCGGCGGCCGCCCGGTTCCCCTCCCGCGCCGAACCCCGCGCGCGCCGGTGCGCCTACCCTGGGCCGCATGCCCACGTTGCTCCTGGTCCGGCACGGACGATCCACCGCCAACACCGAGGGACTGCTCGCCGGCTGGACGCCCGGCGTCCACCTCGACGACCGCGGCACCGCGCAGGCCGCCGCACTGCCCGGACGGCTCGCCCCGGTGCCCCTGGCCGAGGTCGTCACCAGCCCGCTCGACCGGTGCCGGGAGACCGTCGGCCCGCTGCTCGAGGCCCGTCCCGGCCTCACCCACCACACCGACGACCGCATCGGCGAGTGCCACTACGGCGACTGGACGGGCCGCAAACTCGCCGAACTCAAGGACGAACCGCTGATGGACGTGGTGCAGGCGCACCCGTCGGCCGCGGCCTTCCCCGGCGGGGAGTCCATGCGCGCGATGCAGACGCGCGCCGCCGAGGCGGTGCGCGAGTGGAACGCGCGCGTGGAGCGCGACCACGGCGCCGACGCCGTGTATCTGATGTGCTCGCACGGCGACATCATCAAGTCTCTGGTGGCGGACGCCCTCGGACTTCATCTCGACCTCTTCCAGCGGATCTCCGTCGAACCGTGTTCCATCACCGCGATCCGTTACACCCGGCTGCGGCCGTTCCTCCTGCGCCTCGGTGACACCGGCGACTTCGCGTCCCTGGCGCCGCGCGAGGAGCCGCCGGCCGGCGACGCCACCGTGGGGGGCGACGCGGGCGCACCGTGATCGTTCCCCGCAGTAGGGTGAAGCGACCGCAGAGTTGCGTACCGATCCACCCTCGCCCGTTCCCCGACTTTCAATGGAGACAGGACGTGTCCCGTCAGGTGTTCCTCTACGACCAACCGGAACGTTTCGTGGCCGGCACGGTCGGACTGCCAGGGCGCCGTACGTTCTTCCTCCAGGCCATCGCCGGCTCCCGGGTGACCAGCGTGGCCCTGGAGAAGACGCAGGTCGCGGCGCTCGCCGAGCGGATGGACGAACTGCTCGACGAGGTCGTACGGCGCAGCGGCGGCAGCGCGTCGGTGCCCGCCATGGCACCGACCGAGATCACCGACACAGCCCCGCTGGACACCCCCGTCGAGGAGGAGTTCCGCGTCGGCACCATGGCGCTCGCCTGGGACGGCGAGGAGCAGCGGATGATCGTGGAGGCGCAGGCCCTCGTCGAACTGGACGCCGAATCCGAGGAGGACCTCGCCGAGGCGGAGGAGCGGCTGCTCCAGGACGAGGAGAACGGCCCCCCGATGCTCCGCGTCCGCCTCACCGGGGCGCAGGCGCGGGCCTTCGCCAAGCGCGCCCTGGACGTCGTCAACGCGGGCCGTCCGCCGTGCCCTCTGTGCAGTCTCCCGCTCGACCCGGAAGGACACGTATGTCCGCGCCAGAACGGATACCGCCGCGGAGCGTGACCGCCACCGACCCGGCCGCGGCCGAGCTGCTCGCCCGCGGCGAGCTGACCGTGCGCGGACGCATCCGTGAGGCGTCGAACGCCGCGCTGTACTGCACCGTCACCCACGGGGGCCGCGAGGCCGCCTGCGTCTACAAGCCGGTCGCGGGGGAGCGGCCGCTGTGGGACTTCCCCGACGGCACCCTCGCCGGGCGCGAGGTCGCCGCGTACGAGGTCTCCCGGGCGACCGGCTGGGACCTGGTGCCGCCCACCGTGCTGCGCGACGGCCCGTACGGCGAGGGCATGTGCCAGCTGTGGATCGAGACCGCGCCGGGCGACGAGCTGCTCGCCCTGGTCGACGGCGAGGAACCGGGACCGGGCTGGAAGGCGGTCGGCCTCGCCGAGGTCGGCGAGGGCCGCACCGCGCTGCTCGTGCACGCCGACGACGACCGGCTGCGCCGTCTCTCCGTGCTCGACGCGGTGATCAACAACGCCGACCGCAAGGGCGGGCACCTGCTGCCCACGGCGGAGGGCCCGCTGTACGGCATCGACCACGGGGTCACCTTCAACACCGGGAACAAGCTGCGCACGCTGCTGTGGGGCTGGGCGGGGGAGCCGCTGACCGAGGAGGCCCTGGACGTCCTCAAGGCCCTGAGGGAGGCCCTCGCCGCCTCCGGCCCCCTCACCACCGTCCTGACCTCGCTGATCACCCCCGCGGAGATCGAGGCGACCCGCGTCCGCGTCGAGGCCCTGCTCACCACCGGGACCCATCCGGAACCGGGCACCGAGTGGCCGGCCATCCCCTGGCCCCCGGTCTGACGGCCCCGCCGCCGTCCCCGGCCGGGCCAGGCACGGCGCGCGGTGCCGCGCAAGACCGCCTTCCCGGCCATACAGCCCGTTCCGGTTCGTATCTGGAACTCGGGTCCGGTTAGGCTCATGACATGCATGCCTGGCCCGCTTCCGAAGTCCCCGCCCTGCCCGGTCAGGGCCGCGACCTGAGGATCCACGACACCGCGACCGGCGGTCCGGTCGCCCTCGACCCCGGTCCCGTCGCCCGTCTCTACGTCTGCGGCATCACGCCCTACGACGCCACGCACATCGGACACGCGGCTACGTACAACGCGTTCGACCTCGTGCAGCGCGTGTGGCTCGACAACAAGCGGCAGGTCCACTACGTCCAGAACGTCACCGACGTCGACGACCCGCTGCTGGAGCGGGCCGAGCGCGACGGCGTCGACTGGACCGCGCTCGCCGAGCAGGAGACCGCCCTGTTCCGCGAGGACATGACGGCCCTGCGGATGCTGCCGCCCCGGCAGTACATAGGCGCGGTCGAGGCCATACCCGGCATCGTCCCGATCGTCGAGCGGCTCCGTGAGCTCGGCGCGACCTACGAGATCGACGGCGACACCTACTTCTCCGTCGAGTCCGACCGGCACTTCGGCCAGGTCTCGCACCTGGACGCCGCCGCCATGCGGCTGCTGTCCGCCGAACGCGGCGGCGACCCGGACCGCCCGGGCAAGAAGAACCCCGTCGACCCGATGCTCTGGATGGCCGCCCGCGAGGGCGAGCCGAGCTGGGACGGCGGCTCGCTCGGCCGGGGCCGCCCCGGCTGGCACATCGAGTGCGTGGCCATCGCCCTCGACCACCTGGGCATGACCTTCGACATCCAGGGCGGCGGCTCCGACCTGGTCTTCCCGCATCACGAGATGGGCGCCTCGCACGCCCAGGTGCTCACCGGCGAGTACCCCATGGCCAAGGCGTACGTGCACGCCGGCATGGTCGCCCTGCACGGCGAGAAGATGTCCAAGTCCAAGGGCAACCTGGTCTTCGTCTCCCGGCTGCGGCGCGAGGGCGTGGACCCGGCGGCGATCCGGCTGGCGCTGCTCGCCCACCACTACCGCTCCGACTGGGAGTGGACCGACCAGGTCCTCCAGGACGCCCTGACCCGGCTCGACCACTGGCGGGCCGCCGTCTCCCGTCCCGACGGACCGCCCGCCGAGGCGCTCGTCGAGGAGATCCGCGACGCCCTCGCGGACGACCTGAACGCACCGGCCGCGCTCGCCGCCGTCGACCGCTGGACCGTGCTCCAGGAAGAGAGCGGCGGCACCGACCCCGGCGCCCCCGGCGTCGTCTCCCGCGCCGTGGACGCCCTCCTCGGCGTCGCCCTGTAGGAAAGCGCGCCTCAAGGGGCGCGGGGAACTGCGCGAGCGACCACGGCCGGTCCGCGCCCCGCGTACAACCGTGCCCGGCACGGCGCCGGCGAGACACGCGAAGGGGGCGCCCCGATCCTCGATCGGGGCGCCCCCTTCGCGCTGTCTCCTCAGTCCTCCGGCGACTCGTCGCCGTCCTCCTGCCGGGGCGACTTCGGCGGACGCGACCGGCCGCCCGGCCCGTCCCGCCGGTACGACGGCCCCTCCGATCCCTCGGCGGTGGCGTGCCCGCCGGGCGGACCCGACGCCCCGTCACGGCGACGCAGATACCGTTCGAACTCGCGCGCGATGGCCTCACCGGACGCCTCCGGCAGCTCGGCGGTGTCCCGGGCCTCCTCCAGCGTCTGGACGTACTCGGCGACCTCGCTGTCCTCCGCGGCCAGTTGGTCCACGCCCACCTGCCAGGCACGCGCGTCCTCGGGCAGTTCGCCCAGCGGGATGCGCACGTCGATCAGGTCCTCGAGCCGGTTCAGCAGAGCCAGCGTGGCCTTCGGGTTGGGCGGCTGCGACACGTAGTGCGGGACCGCCGCCCACAGCGACACCGCGGGCACGCCCGCGTGCGTGCACGCCTCCTGCAGGATGCCGACGATGCCCGTCGGCCCCTCGTACTTGGTCTCCTCGAGATCCATACGGCGCGCCAGGTCCGGGTCGGACGTGGTCCCGCTGATCGGGACCGGACGGGTGTGCGGGGTGTCACCGAGCAGCGCGCCCAGCACCACCACCAGCTCCACACCCAGCTCGTGCGCGAAGCCGAGGATCTCGTTGCAGAACGAACGCCACCGCATGGACGGTTCGATGCCGCGTACCAGTACAAGGTCGCGCGGTTTCTCGCCGCCCACCCGGACCACCGACAGCCGCGTCGTGGGCCAGGTGATCTTCCGCACGCCGTTCTCCATGAACACCGTGGGGCGGTTCACCTGGAAGTCGTAGTAGTCCTCGGCGTCCAGCGCCGCGAACACCTCGCCCTTCCATTCCCTGTCCAGATGCGCGACCGCGGTGGAGGCGGCGTCACCGGCATCGTTCCAGCCCTCGAACGCGGCCACCATGACCGGGTCGATCAGCTCGGGAACCCCCTCGAGCTCGATCACCCAGCGCCTCCTTCCGACGTGCCCTCGTGTACGCACCAACCTTACGGCGTGTCCGCGGGGGCGCCCGCAGCCCCGTACAAGGGGAGTGCCCCATCACTGCCCCGCACAGCACCGGGAAAACGGAGCGTCACCCCGCCCGTCCGACTGCCGCCCCGGCGCACCCGGTCGGGACGTGGACGGCCGCCGCCCCCGGCTCCCGGGAGGGGAGACGGGGGGCGGTCCGGTCACTTCTTGCCGAGCAGTTCCTGCACGTCCGCCCGGACCTCGTCCGTGGCCAGGCCGCGGATCATCAGGGTGGTACGGCGGCGCAGCACGTCGTCGGCCGTCTCGGCCCACTCGTGGTCCCGTGCCCACACGACCTGCGCCCAGATCTCCGGCGCGTCCGGGTGGACACGGCGGGCGAGCGCCGGGTCCTCGTTCGCCAGCCGGGCGATGTCGAACGCCAGCGACCCGTAGTGGGTGGCCAGGTGCCGGGCCGTGTCCGCGGCCATGCGCGGGCCGGGCGCCGGGCCGTCCACCAGCAGGCGGTGCGCCACGGCACGCGGGTTGGCCACGCCCGGCAGCGGGAGCTTCTTCGGCAGCGCGCCGATCGGCTCGAAGTCCTCGCCCAGCGGGTGGCCGGGCAGCTCCTGGAGCTTGCGCATCACCGTGCGGCCGATGTGGCGGAACGTGGTCCACTTGCCGCCCGCGACGGACAGCATCCCGCCGCGGCCCTCGGTGACGACCGTCTCCCGCTTGGCCTTGGCCGTGTCGCCGGGACCGCCCGGCAGCACCCGCAGACCGGCGAAGGAGTACGTGATCAGGTCACGGTCGAGCTGCTGGTCGCGGATGGAGAACGCGGCCTCGTCGAGTATCTGTGCGATGTCCTTCTCGTTGACCGCGACGTCCGCCGGGTCGCCCTCGTACTCCTCGTCGGTGGTGCCGAGCAGCAGCATGTCCTCCCAGGGGAGGGCGAAGGTGATCCGGTACTTGTCGATCGGCGTGGCCAGCGCGGCCTTCCACGGGGCGGTGCGCTTCAGCACCAGGTGCGCGCCCTTCGACAGCCGGATGGACGGAGCGGCGTCCGGGTCCTCCATGCGCCGCAGGTGGTCCACCCACGGGCCGGTGGCGTTCAGCACCAGGCGGGCGTTGACGCCGAACTCGTCGCCGGAGAGACGGTCGCGCAGCTCGGCGCCGGTGACCCGGCCCTTGGTGAAGCGCAGGCCCGTCACCTCGGCGTGGTTCAGGACGACCGCGCCCGACTCGGCGGCCGCGCGGACCGTCATCAGCGCCATACGCGCGTCGTTCATCTGGTCGTCGCCGTACACGGCCACGGCCTTGAGGTTGTCGGTGCGCAGCTCCGGCACGTCCTGCGCGGCCTTCGCCGGCGACAGCAGGTGGCCGACACCGTCACCGAAGGCCGACAGCGCCGAGTAGGCGAAGACGCCGGCCCCGAGCTTCGCCGCGCCGTGCGGCCCGCCCTTGTACACGGGGAGGTAGAACGTGAGCGGGTTCGCCAGGTGGGGGGCCACCTGACGGGAGACCGCACGGCGCTCGAAGTGGTTCTCCGCCACCAGCTTCACCGCTCCGGTCTGCAGGTAGCGCAGACCGCCGTGCAGCAGCTTGGACGAGGCGGAGGAGGTGGCTCCGGCGAAGTCACCGGCGTCCACCAGAGCCACCCTGAGACCGGACTGCGCGGCGTGCCAGGCGGTGGAGATGCCCAGGATGCCGCCGCCGATGACGAGAAGGTCGTACGACGCCTTGGAGAGCTGCTCCCGGGTCTCGGCGCGGCTCGGGTTCGAGCCGGACGCCGGGTGCGTCCCCAGGGCAGGTACGGACTGTGGGGTGGCTTCGGTGGTCATGGCGGTTCTACTCCTCGTCCTCGAGCCAGCCCATGGTCCGCTCGACGGCCTTGAGCCAGCTCTTGTACTCACGGTCGCGGGTGTCCGCGTCCATGCGGGGGGTCCACTCGGCGGCCCGCCGCCAGTTGGCGCGCAGGTCGTCGGTGCTGTTCCAGAAGCCGACGGCGAGGCCGGCGGCGTAGGCGGCGCCGAGGCAGGTGGTCTCGGCGACCATCGGGCGCACCACGGGGGCGTCCACGAAGTCCGCGAGGGTCTGCATCAGCAGGTTGTTGGAGGTCATGCCGCCGTCGACCTTGAGGGCGGCGAGCTCCACGCCGGAGTCCTTCGTCATGGCGTCCGCGATCTCCCGCGTCTGCCAGGCGGTGGCCTCCAGGACGGCGCGCGCGAGGTGCGCCTTGGTGACGTACCGGGTGAGGCCGGCGATCACTCCGCGGGCGTCGGAGCGCCAGTACGGGGCGAACAGGCCGGAGAAGGCCGGTACGAAGTAGGCGCCGCCGTTGTCCTCGACGGACAGCGCCAGGGTCTCGATCTCCGCGGCGGTGGAGATCAGGCCCATCTGGTCGCGCATCCACTGCACCAGCGAACCGGTGACGGCGATCGAGCCCTCCAGGGCGTAGACCGGCTTCTGGTCGCCGATCTGGTAGCCGACCGTGGTCAGCAGGCCGCTGTAGGAGTTGATGAGCTTGTCGCCGGTGTTCATCACCATGAAGGTGCCGGTGCCGTAGGTCGACTTGGTCTCGCCCTCGGCGAAGCAGGTCTGGCCGAACAGGGCCGCCTGCTGGTCGCCCAGCGCGGAGGCCACCGGGATACCGCCGAGCAGGTCGCCCAGCTTGCCGCCCTTGATCTCGCCGTACACCTCGGCGGAGGAGCGGATCTCGGGCAGCATCGGCATCGGGACGCCGATCGACTCGGCGATCCGCTCGTCCCACTGCATGGTGTGGAGGTTCATGAGCATGGTGCGGGAGGCGTTGGTCACGTCGGTGACGTGCCGGCCGCCGTCCACTCCGCCCGTGAGGTTCCAAATGACCCATGTGTCCATGGTGCCGAAAAGAATGTCGCCCGCCTCCGCACGCTCCTTGAGGCCGTCGACGTTGTCGAGCAGCCACCGGGCCTTGGGACCGGCGAAGTAGGAGGCGAGGGGAAGGCCGGTCTCGCGGCGGAAGCGGTCCTGGCCGACGTTGCGGCCGAGCTCCTTGCACAGGGCGTCGGTGCGGGTGTCCTGCCAGACGATCGCGTTGTGGACGGGCTCACCCGTGTGGCGGTCCCACAGCACGGTGGTCTCGCGCTGGTTGGTGATGCCGATGGCCTTGATGTCGTCGCGGGTGATGCCGGCCTTGGCGACGGCGCCGGTGACGACCTCCTGGACGTTGGTCCAGATCTCGGTGGCGTCGTGCTCGACCCAGCCGGGCTTGGGGAAGATCTGCTCGTGCTCCTTCTGGTCGACGGAGACGATGCGCCCGTCGCGGTCGAAGACGATGCAGCGGGAGGACGTGGTGCCCTGGTCGATGGCGGCGATGAAGGGGCCGGCGGTGTGGGCGTCGGTCACGGTGTGCTCCTGGAAGTTCCTTGGTTACGGGGCAGTGGGTACGGCGCTTCTACAACGATCGCGGTGAGAGGCGATGCGGTCATCTACGCGAAGGCGACGTTGTAGACGCCAGCCGCGATGGCGCCGCCGATCAGCGGACCGACCACCGGGACCCAGGCGTACGACCAGTCGGAGCCGCCCTTGTTGGGCAGCGGCAGCAGGGCGTGGACGATGCGGGGGCCGAGGTCACGAGCGGGGTTGATGGCGTAACCGGTCGGACCGCCGAGCGACAGACCGATCGAGACGACCACGAGCGCCGTGATCAGACCGCCCAGCACGCCGAGGCCGTTGCCCGCGTCGTTCAGGCCCTGCGTGAGGATGGCGAGCAGCAGCACGAAGGTGCCGATGATCTCCGTGGCGAGGTTCTGCACCGTGTGCCGGATCTCCGGGCCGGTGGCGAAGACGCCGAGCACCGGGCCCGCGCCCTTCTCCTGCGCCTCGACGGCCTTGGCGGCGGTCGTCTGGGCACCCGGTCCGCCCACGATCTCCTTGTCGGTGAGGTGGGCGTGGAACTGGCCGTAGTAGGCGAGCCACACCAGCGTCGCGCCGATCATCGCGCCGAGGATCTGCGCGGCGAAGTACGTCGGAACGTTGGCCCACCCGCCGTCCTTGATGGCGAGCGCGAGGGTCACGGCCGGGTTGAGGTGGGCACCGGAGAGCGGCCCGGCTATGTAGGCGCCCGTCAGGACGGCGAAGCCCCAGCCGAGGGCGATGGCGAGCCAGCCGGCGTTACGGGCCTTGGAGGCCTTGAGCGTCACGGCGGCACACACACCGCCGCCGAGCAGGATGAGTATGGCGGTACCGATGGTCTCGCCGATGAAGATGTCGGAGCTGGACACCCGCGACTCCTTTGTCCTTCGTCCAGGGAAGCCGACCCCCGGGTCCCTCCGGGGATTGGCGCCCTCAGGGATGAGAGCGTTGCCGGCCCTTGGCGTTGTCCCACTCTAGCGCGTATTGCCGGTAGGTGTTCGACAATGCCGACCGATGGACGGGAGTCTTGTCCCGCGCCAGGGATGCGTCAAGGGTCTCGGTTGTCGAAGTGCGATCGTTATTGATCGTCGAGACCCGCGGTGAGCGGTCGCGATCCGCCAAGGCCGGTCGGGTTCCGTCGGGTTCCGTCGCAAGGCCGGTCGTGATCCGCCGAGGCCGGTCGGGCTCGATCGTGAGGCGCCGCGCGCGGGCGAGCCGGCGCCCGCCGCCGCCCTCGTCGTCGCCCACCCACGACTGCGACCCGGCCCGCCCATGAGGCGTCCGGGTCCCGTGTGATCCGTGAGGGGTGCGGGGGCCGCCCGCTCAGAAGCGTCCGGCGCCCAGGTCCCGCGACACCGCGCGGGCGCAGTCCCGTACCGCGGCGATCAGCTCGGACCGCAGCTCGCCGTCCCGGCGCAGCCGCTCCACCGCCCCCGTGATGCCGACCGCCCCCACCGGCATCCGCCGCCGGTCGTGGATCGGCGCGGCAAGGGAGGCCACACCCTCCCAGGTCTCCTCCACGTCCGCCGCGTAGCCCCGCGCGCGGGTGAGGTCGAGGAGGTGCTCGAAGGCGTCCGGGTCGCACACGGTGCGGTCGGTGAACGCCTTGCGGTCGACCTCCAGGGCCTCGCTGTGCGCGACCGGGTCGTACGCCGACAGGACCTTGCCGAGGGCCGTGGAGTGCAGCGGCTGCATCGCCCCGATCTCCAGCACCTGCCGGCTGTCGTCGGGCCGGAAGACGTGGTGCACGATCAGCACGCCCTGCTGGTGCAGCACCCCGAGGTAGACGCTCTCGCCGCTGGAGCGGGCCAGGTCGTCCGTCCAGACCAGGGCGCGGGCCCGCAGCTCGTGCACGTCAAGGTAGGTGGTGCCCAGGCGCAGCAGCTCGGCGCCCAGCTGGTAGCGGCCGGAGGCCTCGTCCTGCTCGACGAACCCTTCCTGCTGGAGGGTGCGCAGGATGCCGTGCGCGGTCCCCTTGGCGAGGCCCAGCGAGGAGGCGATGTCCGACAGGCCGAGCCGTCGCTCGCCGCCCCCGAGCAGGCGCAGCATCGCCGCCGCCCGTTCGAGCGACTGGATGTTCCGTGCCATCGCCGTACTGCCTCCGTCCCCTTCGAGCGTCGACGCGCGACGTCCGCTGCCGGTGTTCGGCAATGCCGAACACTACCGGTCCATGCCGACCTCTCGCTAATGGTCGGTCATGATCGGTCGGGTCACCCCGCGCCGACCGTCGCCCCCCGGCCATCTTCGTCCGCCCCGTGGACGCCCCCGACGCGAGGGGGCGGTCCCGGATACCCTGACGGCGTGCGCCCTGCCGGGGAAGCTCGAACAGGTGACTTTTCCGGGCAGCCGCAAAGCCGACAGCCGTCGCACCTGAGGGAGCCCTTTTCATGGCCTCGTTGCCGCTGACCCCTTCCACCGACAGCCGGACCCGTGTGTCCGCGCTCCGAGAGGCGCTCGCCACCCGTGTGGTGGTCGCCGACGGGGCCATGGGCACCATGCTGCAGGCACAGGACCCGACTCTCGAGGACTTCCAGGACCTCGAGGGCTGCAACGAGATCCTGAACGTGACCCGGCCGGACATCGTCCGTTCGGTCCACTCCGAGTACTTCGGCGCGGGCGTCGACTGCGTCGAGACCAACACGTTCGGCGCCAACCTCACCGCTTTGGGCGAGTACGACATCCCCGAGCGCGTTCTGGAGCTGTCCGAGGCGGGCGCCCGCATCGCCCGCGAGACGGCGGACGAGTTCACCGGCCGCGACGGCCGGCCCCGTTGGGTCCTCGGATCCATGGGGCCGGGCACCAAGCTGCCCACCCTCGGCCACACCACCTTCGGCGCCATCCGCGACGCCTACCAGCAGAACGCGGAGGGCCTGCTCGCGGGCGGCGCGGACGCCCTGCTGGTGGAGACGACCCAGGACCTGCTGCAGACCAAGGCCTCCGTCGTCGCCGCCCGCCGGGCCATGGAGGCCGTCGGCCTCGAGGTACCGCTGATCGTGTCGGTGACGGTGGAGACGACCGGCACCATGCTGCTCGGGTCGGAGATCGGCGCGGCGCTGACCGCGCTGGAGCCGCTGGGCATCGACATGGTCGGCCTGAACTGCGCGACCGGTCCCGCCGAGATGAGCGAGCACCTGCGCTACCTGGCGCGCCACTCCCGCGTCCCGCTGTCGTGCATGCCGAACGCGGGCCTGCCGGAGCTGACCAAGGACGGCGCCCACTACCCGCTGACCGCGCCCGAGCTGGCGGACGCGCAGGAGACGTTCGTACGGGAGTACGGGCTGTCACTGGTGGGCGGCTGCTGCGGTACGACTCCGGAGCATCTGCGCCGGCTGGTGGAGCGGGTGCGGGACATGGCGCCGACGCAGCGGCGGCCGCAGCCCGAGCCGGGGGCGGCGTCGCTGTACCAGAGCGTGCCGTTCCGGCAGGACACCTCGTACCTGGCGATCGGTGAGCGGACGAACGCCAACGGGTCGAAGAAGTTCCGTGAGGCCATGCTGGAGGGCCGCTGGGACGACTGCGTGGAGATGGCGCGGGAGCAGATCCGCGAGGGCGCGCACATGCTGGACCTGTGTGTGGACTACGTCGGCCGGGACGGCGTGGCCGACATGCGGGAGCTGGCGGGCCGTTTCGCGACCGCCTCCACGCTGCCGCTCGTGCTGGACTCCACCGAGGTGGACGTGCTCCGGGCCGGGCTGGAGAAGCTCGGCGGCCGCGCGGTGATCAACTCGGTGAACTACGAGGACGGCGACGGCCCCGAGTCCCGGTTCGCGCGGGTGACGGAGCTGGCGCGGGAGCACGGTGCGGCGCTGATCGCGCTGACCATCGACGAGGAGGGCCAGGCCCGGACGGCGGAGAAGAAGGTCGAGATCGCCGAGCGGCTGATCGACGATCTGACGGGGAACTGGGGGATCCGCGAGGAGGACATCCTCGTCGACTGTCTGACCTTCACGATCTGCACGGGTCAGGAGGAGTCCCGCAAGGACGGCGTCGCCACCCTCGACGGCATCCGGGAGCTGAAGCGCCGCCACCCGGACGTGCAGACCACCCTGGGCCTGTCGAACATCTCCTTCGGCCTGAACCCGGCCGCCCGCATCCTGCTGAACTCGGTCTTCCTGGACGAGTGCGTGAAGGCGGGCCTGGACTCGGCGATCGTGCACGCGAGCAAGATCCTGCCGATCGCCCGGTTCAGCGAGGAGGAGGTGCAGACTGCCCTCGACCTGATCTACGACCGGCGTGCGGAGGGTTACGACCCGCTGCAGAAGCTCATGCAGCTGTTCGAGGGCGCCACCGCCAAGTCGCTGAAGGCGGGCAAGGCGGAGGAGCTGGCCGCGCTGCCGCTGGACGAGCGCCTCAAGCGCCGCATCATCGACGGTGAGCGCAACGGCCTGGAGGCCGACCTGGACGAGGCGCTGACCGAGCGCCCGGCACTGGACATCGTCAACGACACCCTGCTGGACGGCATGAAGGTGGTCGGCGAGCTGTTCGGCTCGGGGCAGATGCAGCTGCCGTTCGTGCTGCAGTCGGCCGAGGTGATGAAGACCGCGGTGGCCCATCTCGAGCCGCACATGGAGAAGACCGACGAGGCGGGCAAGGGCACGATCGTGCTGGCCACGGTGCGCGGCGACGTCCACGACATCGGCAAGAACCTCGTCGACATCATCCTGTCGAACAACGGCTACAACGTGATCAACCTGGGCATCAAGCAGCCGGTCTCCGCGATCCTGGAGGCCGCCGACGAGCACAAGGCCGACGTGATCGGCATGTCAGGTCTGCTGGTGAAGTCCACGGTGATCATGAAGGAGAACCTGGAGGAGCTCAACCAGCGCGGTCTGGCCGCCGACTACCCGGTCATCCTCGGCGGCGCCGCCCTCACCCGCGCCTACGTCGAACAGGACCTGCACGAGATCTACCAGGGCGAGGTCCGCTACGCCCGCGACGCCTTCGAGGGCCTGCGCCTGATGGACGCCCTGATCGGCATCAAGCGCGGCGTCCCCGGTGCCACACTCCCCGAGCTGAAGCAGCGCCGGGTCCGCGCGGCCACCGTGGAGATCGAGGAGCGCCCCGAGGAGGGCAGCGTCCGCTCCGACGTCGCCGTGGACAACCCTGTCCCCGAGCCGCCGTTCCGGGGCACCCGTGTGATCAAGGGCATCCAGCTCAAGGAGTACGCCGGCTGGCTCGACGAGGGCGCGCTGTTCAAGGGCCAGTGGGGCCTGAAGCAGGCCCGCACCGGAGACGGCCCCACCTACGAGGAGCTGGTGGAGACCGAGGGCCGGCCGCGGCTGCGCGGCCTGCTGGACCGGCTTCAGACGGACAACCTGCTGGAGGCGGCCGTGGTCTACGGCTACTTCCCGTGCGTCTCCAAGGACGACGACCTGATCATCCTGGACGAGCAGGGCAACGAGCGCACCCGGTTCACCTTCCCGCGCCAGCGCCGGGGCCGCAGGCTCTGCCTGGCGGACTTCTTCCGCCCGGAGGAGTCCGGCGAGACCGACGTCGTCGGCCTCCAGGTGGTCACCGTCGGCTCCCGCATCGGCGAGGAGACCGCCCGGATGTTCGAGGCGAACGCCTACCGTGACTACCTGGAGCTGCACGGTCTGTCCGTGCAGCTGGCCGAGGCGCTCGCCGAGTACTGGCACGCCCGGGTGCGTTCCGAGCTCGGCTTCGCGGGCGAGGACCCGGCCGTGATGGAGGACATGTTCGCCCTGAAGTACCGCGGTGCGCGCTTCTCCCTCGGCTACGGCGCCTGCCCGGACCTGGAGGACCGCGCGAAGATCGCCGACCTGCTCCAGCCGGAGCGCATCGGCGTGCGGCTCTCCGAGGAGTTCCAACTGCACCCCGAGCAGTCCACCGACGCCATCGTGATCCACCACCCCGAGGCGAAGTACTTCAACGCCCGCTGACCGGCCCCCGCCGGCGCCCCAGCGGTCACACCAGGCATTTCCGACGCGCACGACGTACACTGGTCGGTCCACCGCAGGCCGGTTCCCTTCGTGGGGACCGGCCTGATCGTCCCTCAAGGAGGTATGTGGATGACCAGTACGGTCCCCGCGCTCGGAACACTCACGACCGAAGGCTCGGCACTCCAGGCGGTGCTCCTCGACATGGACGGCACCCTGGTGGACACCGAGGGCTTCTGGTGGGACGTCGAGGTGGAGGTCTTCGCCTCCCTCGGTCACACCCTCGACGAGGCCTGGCGGCACGTCGTGGTCGGCGGTCCCATGACCCGCAGCGCGGGCTTTCTCATCGAGGCGACCGGTGCCGACATCAAGCTCGACGAGCTCACGGTGCTGCTCAACGACGGCTTCGAGAGCCGTATCGACCACGCCCTGCCGCTGATGCCGGGCGCCGCGCGGCTGCTCGCCGAGCTGGCCGAGCACGAGATCCCGACGGCGCTCGTCTCCGCCTCGCACCGGCGCATCATCGACCGGGTGCTGCCCGTCCTGGGCGGTGAGTACTTCGCCCTGTCCGTCGCCGGCGACGAGGTGCCGCGCACCAAGCCGCACCCCGACCCCTACCTCGCGGCCGCCGCCGGACTGGGCGCCGACCCGGTGCGGTGCGCCGTGATCGAGGACACGGTCACCGGTGTCACCTCCGCCGAGGCCGCCGGGTGCCAGGTCGTCGCGGTGCCGTCGGTGGGTCCCATCACCCCGGCCGACCGGCGCGCGGTGGTCCCCTCGCTCGACGCCGTGGATCTGGCCTTCCTGCGCGGACTGATGACGGATCTGCGCTAGCCGTCCACCTGGCGTGCCAAAGGCGCCGGGACCGGCATGCGCGGCGTCCCGTCCCCGGGGCCGTACGCCCGAGCCGCACGCATGCGTTCCGGTCGCCGGCGGTCGTCGGCGAGGAGCGCCGAGCCTCTTTTCACATGTGATCTTCACCACAAGTACCCGCATTGGCAACGATGTCCGGGTGTGCATCCCACCCGATTTCGGAGATCACCGGCGGGACACTGTGTCCCGATTGGTGGGAAGCTGCACCAATCCTTCCCCGGTCATCCCTGTCGGTCCGTTCACACCTGGTTCCCCTGCGTGATGAGCACCCAACTCCGGGCGCCGCGAACCCTCCAGCGGGCGCGGACTAATGTCGTCGCGACAAGCTCACCCCTCCCTGCGATCCGCTGCGTCACCCCCCTGCATGCCGGATCACTCGGAGTCGACACGTCCTGGAGAAACTCGAGCATGAACCGCAAGACTTTGGTGCTGGCGGCCGCGATGGGCCTGCTCGCGCCGGTGCTCGCCGCCTGTGGTGACACGGAGAGCGGCAGCGGCGACGGCGACGCGATCGTCGTGGGCACCACGGACCGGTTCACCGCCTCCGAGGAAGAGGGCCTCGCGCCCCTCGACCCCGCCTGGGCCTACGACGTCGGCACCTGGAACATTCTGCGGCAGACCGTGCAGACGCTCATGGTGCAGCCCCGCGGCGACGGCGAGCCGGTGCCCGAGGCCGCCGAGTCCTGCGGCTTCACGGACGCCGGCAACGAGCGGTACAGCTGCACCCTGCGCGACGGGCTGAAGTTCTCCAACGGCGACCCGATCACCGCGCAGGACGTGAAGTACTCGATCGACCGCGCCATCGCCCTCGAGGGCGACAGCGGTGTCTTCGCGCTGCTGTCCACCGTCGACACCGTCGAGACGCAGGGCGACCGCGAGGTGATCTTCCACCTCAAGGCGGCCGACGCCACCTTCCCGTACAAGCTGTCCACCCCGGTCGCGGGCATCGTCAACCAGGACGACTACGCCAAGGACAAGCTGCGCGAGGGCTTCGACGTGGACGGCTCCGGCCCGTACACGATGAAGAGCGACGTCAAGGACGGCGTCCTGGTCAAGGCCACCTTCACCAAGAACCCCTCGTACAAGGGCGTGCTCGAGGTGAAGAACGACAAGGTCGAGCTCACGGCCTTCGACAGCGCCGAGTCCATGGGCGACGCGCTGGAGAAGGGCGACATCGACGTCGCCAGCCGCAGCATGTCGCCGCAGCAGATCCAGGACCTGTCCACCGCCTCCGGCGGCGAGGTCGAGCTGGTGGAGTCCCCGGGTCTGGAGATCCGCTACCTGGCCTTCAACACCAAGGCCGACACGGTGAAGGACAAGGCCGTCCGCCAGGCCATGGCCCAGGTGATCAACCGCGACGAGCTCGTCGCCAAGGTCTACGGCAGCCAGGCCGAGCCGCTGTTCTCCCTGGTGCCCGCCGGCGTCACCGGTCACTCCAACGCGTTCTTCAACACCTACGGCGACCCGGACGTGTCCAAGGCCCGCGAGCTGCTCAAGGACGCCGACATCGACACCCCGGTGAAGCTCACGCTGCATTACACGACCGACCACTACGGTCCGGCCACCAAGGCCGAGTTCGAGCAGCTCAGCAAGCAGCTCAACGACAGCGGCCTGTTCCAGACGGACACCCAGGGCGCCACCTGGGACAAGTTCCGCCCGGCCGGCCAGAAGGGCAAGTACGACGTCTACGGCATGGGCTGGTTCCCGGACTACCCGGACGCCGACGCCTTCGTCGCGCCCTTCCTCGACGAGGACAACTTCCTCAACTCGCCCTACGTGAACACCGAGGTCCGCAACGACCTGATCCCCGAGTCGCGCCGCCAGGCCGACCGGCTCGCGGCCTCGAACGCCTTCACGGACATCCAGAACATCGTCGCCGACGAGGTCCCGTTCCTGCCGCTGTGGCAGGGCAAGCAGTACCTCGCCGCCCGTGACGACATCACCGGTACGGCGTACGCGCTCAACTCCTCCTCGACGCTCCAGCTGTGGGAGCTCGGACGCGGAGTCAGCGGCTGACCTACCTGTAGGCCGGGATCCGGGTGCCCTGTTCCGGACCCAAGGAACGACAAGGCATCGCTCGTGAACCTGCGCAACCCGTGGCCGGTCCTGCCCCTCATGGCAGGGCTGGCCTCCGGCCTGCTCACCGGCTGCGGCTCCGACGACGGGGACGCGGGCTCGAACGGCAACAAGATCGTGGTCGGCATGTCCGACGACGTCCTCGCCACCGACCCGGCCTCGGGTTACGACCCCGGGTCCTGGCTGCTGTTCAACAACGTCTTCCAGTCGCTCCTGGGCTTCCCCAAGGGCGGCACCGAACCGCAGCCGGACGCCGCCGAGAGCTGCGAGTTCACCGACACCTCCACCAAGGTCTACCGCTGCACGCTGCGCGACGGACTGAAGTTCAGCAACGGCGACGCGCTCACCGCGGACGACGTGAAGTTCTCCTTCGACCGCACGCTGAAGATCGACGACCCCGACGGTCCCGCGGTCATGTTCTCCACCCTGGAGAAGGTCGACACCCCGGACGAGAAGACGGTCGTCTTCACGCTCAACACGGCCGACGCCACCTTCCCCAGCAAGATCGCCTCCGGCGCCGGCGCCATCGTCAACCACCGCGAGTACGACGCGAACGGTCTGCGCGAGGACGGCAAGGCGGTCGGCTCCGGCCCGTACAAGCTGGACTCGTTCGACGACAACAAGGCCGTGTTCTCCGTCAACGAGCACTACAGCGGCTCCGCCGAGACCAGGAACTCCGGCGTCACCCTGTCGTTCTTCCACGGCGACCAGAACGGGCTGAAGAAGGCACTGGAGAAGGGCGACGTCGACATCGCCTACCGCGGTCTCACCGCCCAGGCCATCAACGACATCGAGGAGGCCGACCGCGGCGACGGCGGCATCGAGGTCGTCGAGGGCAGCAGCGCCGAGGTGCAGCACCTGGTCTTCAACATGGACGACCCCGTAGCCGGCCGGCTCGGGGTCCGCAAGGCCATCGCCCACCTGCTGGACCGCGACGCCCTGATGCACGACGTCCACCGCAACACGGCCACCCCGCTGTACTCGATCGTCCCGGCCGGCGTCGCCGGTCACAACACGGCCTTCTTCGACATCTACGGCGCCCGCCCGTCCAGGTCCAAGGCCGAGGCGGCGCTGCGGGAGGAGGGCATCACCGACAAGGTGAAGCTGACCCTCTGGTCCACCCCGGCCCGCTACGGCCCGGCCACCGACCAGGAGCTCGCGGCGATCGCCAAGCAGCTCAACGCCAGCGGGCTGTTCGACGCCGACGTCAAGTCCGTCGAGTTCGCCCAGTACGAGAAGGACATCGCGGCCGGCAAGTACGGGGTCTACGTCAAGGGCTGGGTGCCCGACTACCCGGACGCCGACAACTTCACCGGCCCCTTCTTCGGCAAGGGCAACGTCCTGGACAACAACTACGACCCCGGCGCCATCACCAAGACGCTCCTGCCGCGCACCGCCGCCGAGAGCGACCGCAGCTCCACCGACAAGGAGTTCGAGCGGATCCAGAACCAGGTCGCCGAGGACATCCCCCTCCTGCCGGTCTGGCAGGGCAAGCAGTACGCCGTCGTACAGGACCGCGTCTACGGCCTGGAGTACTGCCTCGACGCCTCGACCGTCTTCCGGTTCTGGGAGATCAGCAAGGGCTGACCCGTTCCGTGCGTGACGTGGGGGCGCCCTCCCGGCCGGGAGGGCGCCCCCACGTCACGCACGGCGCCCCGCGCTACTGGGCGCCGGGACGCACCAGCCCGCTCTCGTACGCGTACACCGCGGCCTGCACCCGGTCGCGCAGGCCCAGCTTGGTCAGCACATGACCGACGTGCGTCTTCACGGTGGTCTCGCTGACGAACAGGTCGGCGGCGATCTCCGCGTTGGACAGCCCCCGCGCCACCAGCTTCAGCACCTCGACCTCGCGGTCGGTCAGCGTGTGCAGGGTGTCCGGCACCGGCTCCTCGCCGGACGGCAGATGCGTGGCGTACTTGTCCAGCAGCCGGCGCGTGATGCTCGGCGCGAGCATCGCCTCACCGGCGGCCACCACACGGATCGCCTGCACCAGCTCGTTGGCCGGGGCGTCCTTGAGCAGGAAGCCGCTCGCCCCCGCCTTCAGCGCCTCCACCACGTACTCGTCGAGGTCGAACGTCGTCAGCACCAGCACCTTCGCCGGCCCGTTCCGCTCCGGGCCGGTGATCTGGCGGGTGGCCTCCACCCCGTCCATCCGCGGCATACGGATGTCCATCAGCACCACGTCGGGCTGGAGCGCCCGTACCTGGTCCAGGGCCTGAAGGCCGTCACCGGCCTCGCCGACGACCGCGAGGTCCTGCTCGGCCTCCAGAATCATCCGGAAGCCGGTGCGCAGCAGCGGCTGGTCGTCGACCAGTAGGACGCGGATGGCCACGTAAGTCTCCTTCGCTAGTCCGGCCCCATTCTGCCCTGCTCGGCCCCGCCGGACTCCGGCGCCCTCAGGGGCAGCGGATAGGGCGGGGGAGTACCACCGAACTCGGGGCAGTGCTCCTGGTGGTCGCACCAGCCGCACAGCTTCGTCGGCCGCGGCCGCCAGTCCCCGGTCTCGGTCGCCAGCCGGATCGCCTCCCACAGCGCCAGCAGCTTGCGCTCGACCCGCTCCAGGTCGGCGAGCACCGGGTCGTAGGTCAGCACGTCACCGCTGCCCAGGTACACCAGCTGAAGCCGGCGTGGGATCACCTTCTTCAGCCGCCACACCACGAGGGCGTAGAACTTCATCTGGAACAGCGCGCCCTCGGCGTACTCCGGGCGGGGCGCCTTTCCGGTCTTGTAGTCGACGATCCGCACCTCGCCGGTGGGTGCCACGTCCACCCGGTCGATGATGCCGCGCAGCCGCAGCCCGGACTCCAGCTCCGCCTCCACGAACAGCTCCCGCTCGGCGGGCTCCAGCCGGCTCGGGTCCTCCAGCGTGAACCACCGCTCGACCAGCGACTCCGCCTGGGTCAGCCAGCGGGCCAGGCGCTCGCCCTCGGGATCGTCCGCGAAGAGCTCCGCGACGTCGGGTCTGCTTTCGCGCAGCCGGTCCCACTGGCCGGGGATCAGCGACTTCGCCCGCGGCACGGTGCGGTCGGCGGCCGGGGCGTCGAACAGCCGCTCCAGCACCGCGTGCACCAGTGTGCCCCTGGTCGCCGCCTCGCTCGGCTTCTCCGGCAGCCGGTCGATCACCCGGAACCGGTACAGCAGCGGGCACTGCATGAAGTCACTCGCACGGGAGGGCGACAGCGAGGCGGGCGGCGCCGCGGGGGTCCCGGTCACCACGACCGTGTCCGCCGGCGCCTCCGGCGCGGCCGGGCTGCTGTCGGGCCGCGTCGGGCCCTCGGTGCTCGTCTCCATGACCACAGACCTTACGGCCCGGCACCGACAACGCGGCGTGACCGGAGGGAGAGAAGGGGAAGGAGGGGGTAGAGAGAGGGGTGCCGGGGCGAAACGGGCGGCGGACGCCGCATACCATCGACCCAGGACCCTCCCGTCCGGCAGGCGCGGGAGACGCAGCGAACGAGGGGACACCGGTGGACGTAAGCGGCGGGCGCGGACGGCCGCGGCCCGGCAACGACGAGTCGGCCGAGCAGACCGGGCCCGACGCCCCGGCCACCGGCGACACCCACGCCACCGGCGAGCCCCCCGCGACCCCGGCCGCCCCGGAGCCCGACCCGACGCACACCGCCGGCCCCGGCGCCCCCGGGCCCGCGGCCGAGGACGGCGACACCCCAGCGTCCGGCCCCACGGCCGAGGACCCCCGCGGCACCACGAGCGGGCCCGCGCACGACACCACCGGTACCGGTCCCGCCGCACCGGACGAGCGTGCCGAGCCGCACCAGGAGTCCCCGGCGGACCGTCCGTCCGCCGCCCCCGACGCCCGGGCCCCGGGGTCCGCCGGCGACCGCAGCGGACAGCTGCCGGAGCACGCCGACCGGCCGTTCGCCCACTCCGGCGCCAAGGGACCCGCGCCGCAGCGCCCCGAGGAGAGGCGGCGGGGCGGCCTGCTGATGGGCCGGCCCTTCGGCGTCCCTGTGTACGTGGCGCCCAGCTGGTTCCTGGTGGCGATCCTCATCACCTGGGTGTTCGGCGGCCAGATCGACCGTGTCCTGCCCGAGCTGGGCGCGGCCAGCTACCTCGTCTCCCTCTTCTTCGCGGTGGCCTTCTACGCCTCCGTGCTGGTGCACGAGCTCGCCCACACCGTCGCGGCCCTCCGCTTCAAGCTCCCGGTGCGCCGCATCCAGCTGCAGTTCTTCGGCGGCGTCTCCGAGATCGAGAAGGAGGCCGAGACCCCCGGCAGAGAGTTCGTGCTGGCCTTCGTCGGCCCACTGCTCTCCCTGGTGCTCTCCGGCCTCTTCTACCTCGCCCTGCAGGCCGTGGACCCGAGCAGCGTCCCCGGCGTCCTGCTGGCCGGCCTGATGGTGTCCAACCTCATCGTGGCCGTCTTCAACCTGCTGCCCGGCCTGCCGCTGGACGGCGGCCGGATGCTCCGCGCGGTCGTCTGGGCGATCACCGGCAAGCCCATGACCGGCACCGTCGCCGCCGCCTGGGTGGGACGCGCCCTCGCCGTCTGCGTGCTGATCGGACTGCCGCTGCTCACCATCACCCAGTCCGGGGCGCTCGGCTCCGACGCCGTGGACAACGTCGGCATGGACACCGTCCTGGACGCCCTGCTCGCGGCCATCCTCGCCGCGATCATCTGGACCGGTGCCGGGAACAGCCTGCGCATGGCCCGCCTGCGCGAGCACCTGCCCGAGCTGCGCGCCCGCACCCTCACCCGCCGCGCGGTCCCCGTGGAGACGGACACGCCCCTCTCCGAGGCACTGCGCCGGGCCAACGCCGCGGGCGCCCGCGCCCTGGTCGTCGTCGACACCGACGGCGTACCGCTCTCCCTGGTCCGCGAGGCCGCGATCGTCGGCGTACCGGAACACCGCAGGCCCTGGGTGCCGGTCGGCGGACTCGCCCAGGACCTCACCGACGGCATGCGCGTCTCCGCGGAACTGGCCGGCGAGGACCTGCTGGACGCCCTGCGCGCGACGCCCGCCACCGAGTACCTCGTCGTCGAGGGCACCGGCGAGATCTACGGCGTGCTGTCCGCCGCGGACGTGGAGCGGGCCTTCGTCAAGGCCATGGCCCGCCCCTCCTAGCGAGCACCCCGGGGCACCGGCCGTGGTCGGCGGGCCCTTCGCGGACCGGTAGGCTGGTCACATGTCCGAACCGACCGGTGCCGCCCGCAGGCGCGGGCCCTTCAAGGTCGGGGACCAGGTTCAGCTGACCGACCCCAAGGGCCGCCACTACACGTTCACGCTCGAGGCCGGGAAGAATTTCCACACCCACAAGGGTTCCTTCCCCCACGACGAACTGATCGGTGCTCCCGAGGGCAGCGTTGTCCGCACCACCGGGAACGTCGCCTACCTCGCGCTGCGCCCCCTGCTCCCCGACTACGTCCTGTCCATGCCCCGCGGGGCAGCCGTCGTCTACCCGAAGGACGCGGGGCAGATCCTCGCCTTCGCCGACATCTTCCCCGGCGCACGCGTCGTGGAGGCCGGCGTGGGCTCCGGCTCGCTCAGCAGCTTCCTGCTGCGCGCCATCGGCGACCAGGGCATGCTGCACTCCTACGAGCGCCGCGAGGACTTCGCCGACATCGCCCGGCAGAACGTGGAGCGCTACTTCGGCGGCCCGCACCCCGCCTGGCAGCTCACCGTCGGTGACCTCCAGGACAACCTGTCCGACGCCGACGTCGACCGCGTCATCCTCGACATGCTCGCCCCCTGGGAGTGCCTGGACGCCGTCTCCAAGGCGCTGGTGCCCGGCGGCATCCTGTGCTGCTACGTCGCCACCACCACCCAGCTCGCCCGGACCGTCGAGTCCATCCGGGAGATCGGCTGCTTCAACGAGCCGACCGCCTGGGAGACGATGATCCGCAACTGGCACATCGAGGGCCTGGCCGTCCGCCCCGACCACCGGATGATCGGCCACACCGGCTTCCTGCTCACCGCCCGCCGGCTCGCCGACGGTGTCGAGCCGCCCATGCGCCGGCGCCGCCCGGCCAAGGGCGCCTACGGCGAGGACTACGCCGGCCCCAACGCCGACGGAGGCGCCGGCCGCTGACGCGGTCCGTACCTCACCAACGCTCCGGCGCCGTGGCGCAGTTCCCGGACGACACCGGGAACTGCGCCACGGCGCTTTCACGTTGACGCACGGTCGCGGCCGCCCCCGAAGGCGGCGCGTCGCGGATGCTTTGCGCGGCCGGTGCGGACCCCGCCGTTCCCTCCGTCCTGTGACGTGTGGCACGATGCTGGCCACCCCCACCGGCACAGCCCTCACAGGAGACACTCCTCGTGCAGTCTTCCGCCGTACCGGAGCTCGCCCACACGCACGCCCGGCCGATCCACTGGATGGCCACCGCCACGGCCGTCGCCGGTGTCGTGGCGCTCTCCTCCGTCCTGCAGCCCGATCCCGCGACCGCCGCCGCACCGGGTGCCCCGCACACGAAGAACGCCCCGGCGCAGACGCTGCCGCCCGACCCGGCCGACGTCGAGTTCCCGCTCGACTGCGGCCCCGTCAAGGTGGTGGTGAAGAAGCAGGCGTCCGGCGACCTCGACGGCGACGGCCGCCCCGAGACGGTCGCGGCGGTCCACTGCGACGCCCCGATGGGCACCCCGCCCGACGGCGTGTACGTCCTCACCCAGGCGGCCGACGGCACGCGGCCGCGCGTGGTGGCCACCCTCGTCGACCCCAAGGACCGCAGCAACGTCGAGGACTTCACCGTGCGCGCCGGAGACGTCGTCGCCACGCTGCTGGGCTACTCGTCCACCGACGTGCCCCGTTGCTGCCCCGACGTCCGCGAGAGCGTGAAGTGGCGCTGGGAGAACGGCGCTTTCGTACGCTCCGCGCCGTCCGACGCCCGGAGCGTGTGACCCGCACGCGGGCGCGCGCGGCGGGCGTACGCCTGGACGCGTGAGGAAATCAGTCACCTGTGACGCGTCGTGCGACGGCGGTCACCCGGCGTCCGGTCCGTACACCTCGACGCTGTCCGAAACCCGGCGGACGTGGATGCACTCACCCGGGCACTCCTTCGCGGAGTCGATGACGTCCGTGAGGAGCGGCAGCGGGACGGGCGTTGTCGCGCCCTTGTCCTGCAGCAGCTCGTCCTCGCCGCTCTTCACGTAGGCGAGACCGTCGATGTCCAGCTCGAACACCTCGGGCGCGTACTGGGCGCAGATGCCGTCGCCGGTACACAGATCCTGGTCGATCCAGACTTCCAGGTCCTCGCCCGCGACTGCGGCCTGCTGCTGCACGATCGTCTCTCCTGCCCTTTTGCTGCGCCGAGCCGTACGGGAATCCGGCCAGCTCTGACGGGTGTTGAACACTTCGACCCTACCGCCGCCAGGGTTCCGATCATCTTCGATGGGTATTCCCCTGGCGTGAGGGAGAGCGCAAGGGTGAAGATCGGACACACCCCGACCGTCTTTGTGATCTAGGGGTTTCAATCGACACCCGCCCAGGTAGGGTCTGGAAGCGTCCAGCTCCCCTTGGAGGAGGTGAGGACCGTGGCAGCCCACGACGACGACATGAACCGCGGCATCCGCCCGGGAAGCGGGTCCGAGGACCCGGCCGGGCAGATCGCCTACCTTGAGCAGGAGATCGCCGTCCTGCGACGCAAGCTCGCCGACTCTCCGCGGCACACGAGAATTCTCGAAGAGCGGATCGTCGAGCTGCAGACCAATCTGGCCGGCGTGTCCGCCCAGAACGAACGACTCGCAGGCACGCTCCGTGAGGCCCGCGACCAGATCGTGGCCCTCAAGGAGGAGGTCGACCGGCTCGCTCAGCCCCCGGCAGGCTTCGGTGTCTTCCTCACGGCGAACGAGGACGGCACGGCCGACATCTTCACCGGCGGCCGCAAGCTGCGGGTGAACGTCAGCCCGAGCGTCGAGCTCGAAGAGCTCCGGCGCGGCCAGGAAGTGATGCTCAACGAAGCGCTCAACGTGGTCGAGGCCATGGAATTCGAGCGTGTGGGCGAGATCGTCACCCTCAAGGAGATCCTCGAGGACGGCGAGCGCGCCCTGGTGCTGGGGCACACCGACGAGGAGCGGGTGGTGCGGCTCGCCGAGCCGTTGATGGACGTCACCATCCGTCCCGGTGACGCCCTGCTGCTGGAGCCCCGCTCCGGTTACGTCTACGAGGTGGTCCCGAAGAGCGAGGTCGAGGAACTCGTCCTCGAGGAAGTCCCCGACATCGGCTACGAGCAGATCGGCGGCCTCGGCGGCCAGATCGAGGCCATCCGCGACGCGGTCGAGCTCCCGTACCTCTACCCGGACCTGTTCAAGGAGCACGAGCTGCGGCCGCCGAAGGGCGTCCTGCTGTACGGACCCCCTGGATGCGGCAAGACGCTGATCGCCAAGGCCGTGGCGAACTCGCTGGCCAAGAAGGTCGCGGAGGTCACCGGTGTCGCCGCCGGCAAGAGCTTCTTCCTCAACATCAAGGGCCCCGAGCTGCTGAACAAGTACGTCGGCGAGACCGAGCGGCAGATCCGCCTGGTCTTCCAGCGTGCGCGCGAGAAGGCCAGCGAGGGCACCCCCGTCATCGTCTTCTTCGACGAGATGGAGTCCCTCTTCCGCACCCGTGGCTCCGGTGTCAGCTCGGACGTGGAGAACACCATCGTCCCGCAGCTGCTCGCCGAGATCGACGGTGTGGAGGGCCTGCAGAACGTGGTCGTGATCGGTGCCTCCAACCGTGAGGACATGATCGACCCCGCCATCCTGCGCCCCGGCCGGCTGGACGTGAAGATCAAGATCGAGCGTCCGGACGCCGAGGCGGCCAAGGACATCTTCGGCAAGTACCTCACCGAGCGCCTCCCGCTGCACGGCGACGACCTCACCGAGCACGGCGGCGACAGGTCCATGACGGTCCAGAGCATGATCCAGACCGCCGTGGAACAGATGTACGCGGAATCCGAGGAGAACCGCTTCCTGGAAGTCACCTACGCCAATGGCGACAAGGAAGTCCTGTACTTCAAGGACTTCAATTCCGGCGCCATGATCGAGAACATCGTGGGCCGCGCCAAGAAGATGGCGATCAAGGACTTCCTGGAGAAGAACCAGAAGGGCCTTCGCGTCTCCCACCTCCTCCAGGCCTGCGTGGACGAGTTCAAGGAGAACGAGGACCTGCCCAACACCACCAACCCGGACGACTGGGCCCGGATCTCCGGAAAGAAGGGCGAGCGGATTGTTTACATCCGCACCCTCATCACCGGAAAGCAGGGCGCGGACACCGGACGCTCCATCGACACGGTGGCGAACACCGGTCAGTACCTGTAAAAGCAAGGGCGGCTGCGGGTGCCCACGTCGGGTACCCGCAGCCGACTGCTTTTCGGGCCACGGCTGGAGCACAGCAATGACGCAAATGATCTCCCCACCAGGGCGAAGGCGTTCTAGGCTCGTCCGTACCGCCGAGTCGCGCAGTGCGGGGACGGGCACCGCACACGCACCGGAGCGCCAGCGGTACAGCAGCGCCCCCGACCGGGGACGCCGCCGGGCAAGGAGGGCCGCATGACCGTACGGCGAGTAATGGGCATCGAGACGGAGTACGGGATCTCCGTCCCCGGCCACCCCAACGCCAATGCCATGCTCACCTCGTCCCAGATCGTGAACGCCTACGCGGCGGCGATGCACCGGGCCCGCCGGGCCCGCTGGGACTTCGAGGAGGAGAATCCGCTGCGCGACGCGCGAGGCTTCGACCTCGCCCGGGAGACGGCCGACGCCAGCCAGCTCACCGACGAGGACATCGGCCTGGCCAACGTCATCCTCACCAACGGCGCGCGGCTCTACGTCGACCACGCCCATCCGGAGTACAGCGCCCCCGAGGTCACCAACCCGCGGGACGCGGTGCTCTGGGACAAGGCGGGCGAGCGGATCATGGCGGAGGCCGCGGAGCGGGCGGCGCAGCTTCCCGGCGCCCAGCCCATCCACCTGTACAAGAACAACACCGACAACAAGGGCGCGTCCTACGGCACGCACGAGAACTACCTGATGAAGCGGGAGACCCCCTTCTCGGACATCGTGCGCCATCTGACGCCGTTCTTCGTCTCCCGGCAGGTCTTCACCGGCGCCGGCCGGGTCGGCATCGGCCAGGACGGCCACGAGCACGGCTTCCAGATCAGCCAGCGCGCGGACTACTTCGAGGTCGAGGTGGGCCTCGAGACCACGCTGAAGCGCCCGATCATCAACACGCGCGACGAGCCGCACGCGGACGCCGAGAAGTACCGGCGCCTGCACGTGATCATCGGCGACGCCAACCTCTCCGAGATCTCGACCTATCTGAAGCTCGGCACGACCGCGCTGGTGCTGTCGATGATCGAGGACGGGTTCATCGCGGTGGACCTGGCGGTGGACCAGCCGGTGCGGACGCTGCACCAGGTGTCGCACGATCCCTCGCTGAAGCACCTGGTCACGCTGCGCAGCGGCCGGACGCTGACCGCGGTGCAGCTCCAGATGGAGTACTACGAGCTGGCCCGCAAGTACGTGGAGGAACGCTTCGGGGCCGACGCGGACGAGCAGACCAGGGACGTCCTCACCCGTTGGGAGGACACGCTCACCCGGTTGGAGAACGACCCGATGAGCCTGGCCGGCGAGCTGGACTGGGTCGCCAAGCGGGAGCTCATGGAGGGCTACCGGCGCCGGGACGGCCTCGACTGGGACGCGGCCCGGCTGCACCTGGTCGACCTCCAGTACGCCGACGTGCGTCCCGACAAGGGCCTCTACAACCGTCTGGTGGCCCGGGGACGGATGAAGCGGCTGCTGGACGAGACCGAGGTCGAGCGGGCCCGCACGGCGCCTCCGGAGGACACCCGGGCGTACTTCCGCGGGCGGTGCCTGGAGCAGTACGCGGACGACGTGGCGGCGGCGTCCTGGGACTCGGTGATCTTCGATCTGCCGGGCCGGGACTCGCTGCAGCGGGTGCCAACCCTGGAACCGCTACGCGGAACGCGTAATCACGTCAAGGCACTCCTGGACCGCTGCCGGACGGCGGAAGACCTGGTCAGGGTGTTGTCCGGCGGCTGACCGGGTGAGCCGCCGTCGCGCGGGGTACCTGCGGGTATCCGGGACGGACCGGCCGGACAGGGTGGAAAACCGCCCGTCCGGGAATCATCGAGGTGGTCCCCGTACGTTGGAGCAACTGCGGGGGCATTGTCGGACCCGGCTTGTAGGGTCTGATCTTGACCAGCAACTGTGTCGGGCGAACCGAGCGGGGTGAGGGTGATGGCGACCAAGGACACCGGCGGCGGACAGCAGAAGGCCACGCGGTCCACCGAGGAGGTCGAGGAGCAGGCGGCGGAGACCGAGGCTTCGGAGGACCTCAAGGAGCGTCACGAGAAGCTGAGCGACGACGTGGACGACGTCCTGGACGAGATCGACGACGTGCTCGAGGCCAATGCCGAGGACTTCGTGCGGTCGTTCGTGCAGAAGGGCGGCGAGTAGCCTCACCGGCTTCGCCGGTGCCGGTGCGGCAGCCGCGCGGCGAGAGACACACGGTGGACGGAGCGCTGTTCGCGGTCGGCCCGGTGGCCGGCCGCGGGCGGCGTTCGCTCGGCTCTGAGGCGTGCGGCCCGGTCGCTCCAGAAGCTGTTGTCGTGAATGTGGATCATTGCTGTGGGGCGGGTAGGGTCCGTGGCGTAATGTGCTTCAACTGCAATTCGGCCATCGGCAAGTTGGGAGATGATCCCGACGCTGTTCGTCGGGCAGCTGCCTACCTGGAAGGAACTTCGTGGAAGCCAACACTTCTGGCACCGGGCGTCTGCCGGCTGCCTTTCTGACGCCGGGCTCCTCCTCCTTCATGGACTTCCTCTCCGATCACCAGCCGGAGCTGCTGCCCGGCAGGAGGACGTTGCCGCCCGTGCAGGGCGTGATCGAGGCGCCGCACGGCACGACCATCGTCGCCGTCAGCTTCCCGGGCGGTGTCGTCCTCGCGGGCGACCGCCGGGCCACCATGGGGAACGTCATCGCGCAGCGGGACATCGAGAAGGTGTTCCCGGCCGACGAGTACTCGGCGGTCGGCATCGCCGGTACGGCCGGTCTGGCCGTCGAGATGGTCAAGCTGTTCCAGCTGGAGCTCGAGCACTTCGAGAAGGTCGAGGGCGCGCAGCTGTCGCTGGAGGGCAAGGCGAACCGGCTGTCGACGATGATCCGCTCGAACCTGGGCATGGCCATGCAGGGGCTGGCCGTGGTCCCGCTCTTCGCCGGGTACGACGTGGACCGGGAGAAGGGGCGGATCTTCTCCTACGACGTCACGGGCGGGCGGTCCGAGGAGCACGGGTACGCCGCGACCGGCAGCGGATCCATCTTCGCGCGCGGTGCGATGAAGAAGCTGTTCCGGGACGACCTGAGCGAGGCCGAAGCCACCACGCTGGTGGTCCAGGCGCTGTACGACGCGGCAGACGACGACTCGGCGACCGGCGGTCCCGATGTCGCCCGCCGGATCTATCCGATCGTCACCGTGATCACCGAGGACGGTTACCGCCGGCTCACCGAGGACGAGGCGTCGGACATCGCCCGGTCCGTGCTGGAGCGGCGGCTGGAGCAGCCGGACGGGCCGCGGGCCTCGCTGCTGTAGTTCAGGGGCCTGTAGTTCAGGGTGATCCAGTGACTTCTACAGAAAGGGACGGGTAACCGGTGTCGACGCCGTTCTATGTCTCACCTCAGCAGGCGATGGCCGACCGGGCGGAGTACGCCCGCAAGGGCATTGCCCGTGGCCGCAGCCTGGTCGTGCTGCAGTACGCCGACGGGATCGTGTTCGTCGGTGAGAACCCGTCCCGTGCGCTGCACAAGTTCAGCGAGATCTACGACCGGATCGGGTTCGCCGCGGCGGGCAAGTACAACGAGTACGAGAACCTGCGGATCGGTGGTGTGCGGTACGCGGATCTGCGCGGGTACACCTACGACCGTGACGATGTGACGGCCCGGGGTCTGGCGAACGTGTACGCCCAGACGCTGGGCACGATCTTCTCCAGCGTGGGGGAGAAGCCGTACGAGGTGGAGCTGGTGGTGGCCGAGGTCGGGGAGACCGCGGAGGGCGACCAGATCTACCGGCTGCCGCACGACGGGTCGATCGTCGACGAGCACGGCTCGGTGGCGGTGGGGGGTAACGCGGAGCAGATCAGCGGGTACCTCGACCAGCGGCACCGGGACGGGATGACCCTGGCGGAGGCGTTGAAGCTGGCGGTGCAGTCGTTGTCCCGGGACACCAACGGCAGTGAGCGGGAGATTCCCGCGGAGCGGCTGGAGGTGGCGGTGCTGGATCGGACGCGGCCGCAGAAGCGGAAGTTCAAGCGGATCGAGGGGCGGCAGTTGGTGCGGCTGCTGGAGGCGGCCGGTGGCGCGGAGACGCCTCCGTCCGAGGACTCCGGCGGGGACGTGGAGTAACCCGCACGGTTGTGGTGGGGCGCGGCGCCGTGGGGGTTGAGGTTTGATGCCTGCGGCGCAGGGTTGCGGTGGGGGGCGGGCGTAGCGCCCACGGCGGGCGTGGTGGTGCGGGGTCGGGGTGGGGCGGTCGTCCTCGGTCTGGCGCGACGAAGCACGTTGATGGGTGAACGGCGCTGACGCGCCAGCCGCTGCGGGCGCCCACCCCCACCCCGCCGTACGCGGCCACTCCAACGCCGTGGCGAGCCATCGCCCTCCGCCGCTCGCGGCGCGCCTGCCGCCAGCCGCGTGCGGCCATGCCCGCCCACTGCGGGCAGTCGTGCCGCTGGGGCGATGGGGGTCCCCCCGCTCGAGCGGAGCCGAGAGTGAGGGAGGGTGGGCGAGGCGGCACCCTGTCAGCGCCAGGTGCGTGAACACCCCCCGGCCCGCCCCCACGCCCCGTGGTCACGGGACCCGGGTCGTCGAACCCCGGACCTCCAGGTGGACCGGGATGTCCGTTGCGGAGGGCTGCTCGCCGTTCAGGACGGCCAGCAGCGCCTGCATGCCCCGCTCCCCGAACAGCTCGGCGTCCAGGCGGACCGTCGTGAGTTCCGGATCGATCGCCGTGGCGAGCGCCAGGTCGTCCATCCCCGTGACCGAGAGGTCCGCCGGGACGCGCAGTCCCAGCCGGCGGGCGGCCTTGTACAGGCCGGCCGCCAGCTGGTCGTCGTCGCAGATGACCGCCGTCACCCGGTCCCCGGAGGTCAGTGCGGCCTCCGCCGCCTCCTCCGCCCCCTTGATGGAGATCGGCGAGCGCGCCGTGCGCAGAGACGTGCCCGGCACGCGGCGGAGCCGCGCCTCCAGTTCCCGTGTGCGCACCTCGAAGGTCCAGGACGGTACGTCCGCGCCGAGGTGCAGGAAGTGGCGGTGACCGAGCCCGAGAAGGTGCTCGGCCACCTGACGGACCCCGTCGGCGATGTCCAGGTTCACCGTGGCCCCGCCCACCGCGGGGTCGCTGTCCAGCATGACCAGGGGCAACTGGTCGCCCCGGATCGCGGTCAGGGCCTCCGCGGCCATGGAGGAGGCGATGACGCCGTCCAGCGCCGCCTGGGCGGACGCGAACGGGTCACGGGCCGGGCCGATGCCCTCGGGGGAGGGGTAGAGCACGACGCCGAAGCCGTGGCGGGAGGCGACGCGCGCCGCGCCGGTGTAGACGCCCGCGAAGAACTCCGTGGTCAGGGCGGGGACGACCAGCAGCACCGTGCGCGTGCGGCCCAGCCGCAGATTGCGGGCCGCGAGGTTGGGGCGGTAACCGAGCGTGCGGGCGGCCTCGCGGACGCGTTCCGCCGTGGTCTCGGAGACCCGGCCGCGCCACTTGTCGCCCAGGACCAGCGAGACCGCGGCCTGGGAGACGCCTGCGGCCCGGGCGACGTCCCGGCTCGTGGGGCGGGTGCTGGCTCTGGGCACCGTCGCTCCTTCGTCTGGACTGGTGAACAGCGGTCATGGTACGTATGGAGGGCTTAGTTATACGTAAAACTTCCCTGGGAGGAGCCGGCGTGGCGACGGGATACCTGGAGATCCTCCGGGCACGGCACGCCACCCGGCTGCTCGTGGGCACGCTCGTGGGGCGGCTGCCGAACGCGACCGCCGCCATCGCCGTGGTGCTGTTCGTGCGTGCGGAGGGCGGGACGTACAGCCTGGCCGGCGCGCTCGCCGCCGTGTACGGCGTGGCCAACGCCGTGGGGCAGCCGGTGCTCGGGCGGCTGGTCGACCTGAAGGGGCAGCCCCGGGTGCAGTTGCCGGCCGCGCTGCTGTCCGCGGCGGCCATGGCCGTGTTCGCCTTCGTGGGGACCGGGTCGCTGGTCGTGGCGTACGGCGCAGTCGCCCTGGCGGGACTGTTCACTCCGCCGCTGGAGGGCGGGCTGCGAGCGCTGTGGTCCACCGTGCTCCCCAAGGAGGAGCACGTGCACCGGGCGTACGCGATGGATGCCGTGGCCCAGGAGGTGATGTTCACCGTCGGGCCGCTGCTCGTGACGGTGTGCACCTCCCTGTGGTCGGCCCAGGCCGCGTTGCTCGTCCTCAACGTCATCGGTGTGCTGGGGGCTCTGTCCGTCGTCGTCTCGCCGCCCTCGCGGGCCTGGCGGTCGGCGCCGCGTGAGGCGCACTGGCTGGGCGCGTTGCGCTCGCCGGGGCTGCTGGCGCTGCTCGGTGCCTTCCTGGCCGTGGGCATGGCCCTGGGGTCCATCACCGTGGCCGCCGTGACCTACGCGGACGAGAACGGCGGGGACGCCGTGTACGGCTGGCTGATGGCGGCGATCGGGCTGGGCGCCCTGATCGGCGGCATGGCCTACGGGGCGCGGCAGTGGGCCGGGGAGCCCGCGCGGCGTCTCCAGGTGATCGTGGCGTTGCTGGCGCTGTGCTACCTGCCGTTGATGCTGACACCGGGGCCGGTGGCCATGACGTTGCTGACCGTGGTCGCCGGTCTGTTCCTGGCCCCGGCGATCGCCTGTGCCTTCGTGCTGGTGGACCGGCACGCCCCGCGCGGCACGGTCACCGAGGCGTTCTCCTGGCTGGTGACCACGTTCACCGTCGGCGCGTCGCTCGGGACCGGTGTGACCGGCCCGGTGGTCGAGGCGGGCGGCCCCGTGTGGGGCTTCGCCGTACCGGGTGCGGCGGGCGGCGTGTCGCTGCTGGTTTTGATCGCCACAGGACGGGTATTGGCAGTTCCGGCCAAGAGGGCGGTGATCGCGGCCGGTTCGGAAAATGATCCGAACCGTGCCCCCGAACCTCGTTTCAGTTCGGGGGATCGGGCGTAATGTTCCCTCATGGACCGCCGCATTTTCGGGCTGGAGAACGAGTACGGCGTCACGTGCACGTTCAGGGGACAGCGCCGCCTGTCGCCTGACGAGGTGGCGCGGTACCTCTTCCGCCGTGTCGTGTCATGGGGCCGAAGCAGCAATGTCTTTCTGCGGAACGGCGCCCGCCTCTATCTCGACGTGGGGTCACATCCGGAATACGCAACGCCGGAATGTGACAACGTGACCGAACTGGTCACCCACGACAAGGCCGGCGAGCGCATTCTCGAAGGACTCCTGGTGGACGCCGAACGACGCCTGCACGAGGAGGGAATCGCGGGCGACGTCTACCTCTTCAAGAACAACACCGACTCGGCCGGCAACTCCTACGGGTGCCACGAGAACTATCTCGTCGCACGGCACGGGGAGTTCTCCCGGCTCGCGGACATCCTCATCCCGTTCCTGGTGACGAGGCAGTTGCTGTGCGGGGCCGGCAAGGTACTGCAGACGCCGCGCGGCGCCGTGTACTGCGTCAGCCAGCGCGCCGAGCACATCTGGGAGGGCGTCTCCTCGGCGACGACCCGCTCCCGTCCCATCATCAACACCCGCGACGAGCCGCACGCGGACGCCGAGCGTTACCGCCGGCTCCATGTCATCGTCGGCGACTCGAACATGTCCGAGACGACCATGCTGCTCAAGGTCGGCGCCACCGACCTGGTGCTGCGCATGATCGAGGCCGGCACCGTCATGCGCGACCTCACCCTGGAGAACCCGATCCGGGCGATCCGCGAGGTCAGCCACGACATCACCGGCCGCCGCAAGGTGCGCCTGGCCAGCGGCCGCGAGGCCTCCGCCCTGGAGGTGCAGCGGGAGTACTACGAGAAGGCGGTGGACTTCTGCGAGCGCCGCGGCATCCGCACCGGCACCGTGGACCAGGTGCTGGAGCTGTGGGGCCGCACGCTGGACGCGATCGAGGCCGAGGACCTCGACCGCATCGGCACCGAGATCGACTGGGTCATGAAGTACAAGCTGCTCGAGCGCTACCGCGCCAAGCACAACATGACCATGTCGCACCCGCGGGTCGCGCAGATAGACCTCGCCTACCACGACATCCACCGCCGTCGTGGCCTGTACTACCTGCTCGAGAAGAAGGGACAAGCCGCCCGGATCTGCAACGACCTGAAGATCTTCGAGGGCAAGTCCGTCCCGCCGCAGACCACTCGGGCCCGGCTGCGGGGCGACTTCATCCGGCGCGCCCAGGAGCAGCGCCGTGACTTCACCGTCGACTGGGTGCACCTCAAGCTCAACGACCAGGCGCAGCGCACCGTGTTGTGCAAGGATCCGTTCCGTTCGGTCGACGAGCGGGTGGAGAAGCTGATCGCCGGCATGTGAGAAGCACGTCTCCGCAGGAGTCGCCGAAACTCCCGGAACGTCACACGGGCGCCGTACGTTACACGTGCGGCGCCCTTCTCACGCCGTAGAGTTGCGCGCACGCCATCCACAAGATCGATGATTACGAGGCCCCCACCGTGCGCCGACGCTCACTCCTCATCGCCGTTCCCGCCGGACTCGCCACCCTCGCCGCGTGCGGCGACGACAAGTCCGACTCCGGCAAGGCAAGCGAGACCGCCTCGCCCTCGGAGCCTGAGACGTCGGCGGCCCCCTCACCGAAGATCGTCGACGGTCCGCTGCCGGCGATCACGGCCGGGACGAAGTTCGGCGAGAAGCCGACCGTCGCGAAGGGCAGCGGCGAGCCCTCCAAGGACATCGCGGTCAAGACGGTCATCGCGGGCGGCGGCAGGACGATCGCGGAGAACGACTTCGTCGTCGCGGACTACCTGGGCCAGGTGTGGAGCACCGCGAAGGTGTTCGACAACTCCTACGACCGCGGGACCCCGCTGGCCATCCAGCTCGCCCAGGGCACGATCATCGACGGCTGGCGCTACGCGCTCGTCGGGAAGAAGACCGGCAGTCGCGTCCAGACGGCCATCCCGCCGACCTGGGGGTACGGCGAGCAGGGCAACCCGCAGGCGGGCATCAAGGGCACCGACACGCTGGTGTTCGTGGTCGACGTGCGGGACACGTTCAACGCCAAGAGCTCTGCCAAGGGCACCGACGTCGCCCAGGACAACATCGACCTGCCCAAGGTCGGCACCAACACCGACGGCAAGGCACCCTCCATCGAGGTGCCCGACAGCGACCCGCCGAAGAAGCTCGTGGCGAACTACGTCATCGAGGGCGACGGTGAGAAGGTCGGCGCCGAGGACAGCGTCCTGGTGCAGTACAAGGGCGTGCTGTGGGACGGCGGCAAGGAGTTCGACTCCACGTACGGCCGGGGCCAGCTGACGTCGTTCTCGCTGCAGCAGGTCGTCAAGGGCTGGGCGCAGGGCCTGACCGGCAAGAAGGTCGGCAGCCGCGTCCTCGTCGTCATCCCGCCGGAGCTGGGCTACGGCGACAACCCGCCGCAGGGCAGCGAGATCAAGAAGGACTCCACGCTGGTCTTCTCCGTGGACATCCTCGCGAAGCTGTGAGCCCCGCCGGGGTGCAAGACTGTGCGTGTTCGCCCAACCGTAGACAAGCAGGAGCGTAAGACGTGAGCATCGACAAGCCCGAGATCGACTTCCCGGGCGGCGAGCCCCCGGCGGACCTCGAGATCAAGGACATCTGGGAGGGCGACGGCGAGGTGGCGAAGGCGGGCCAGACCGTCACCGTCCACTACGTGGGCGTGGCCTTCAGCACCGGCGAGGAGTTCGACGCCAGCTGGAACCGTGGCACCCCCTTCCGCTTCCCGCTGGGCGGCGGCCGGGTCATCAAGGGCTGGGACCAGGGCGTGCAGGGCATGAAGGTCGGCGGCCGCCGCCAGCTGACCATCCCCGCCCACCTCGCCTACGGCAACCAGAGCCCCACCCCGGCGATCCAGCCCGGTGAGACCCTGATCTTCGTGGTCGACCTGCTCGGCGTCTGATCCGACCGGAGTCGATCGCCGACGGCCCATGCCTGTCCGGGCATGGGCCCTCGGCTTTTACCGCGCCACTCCGGGGCGGTACGGTCATCGGTCGTAAGCACCATAGGGAGGCGAAGCGCGTCGATGGCCATTGCCAAGGCCGAGCGGCTGATGAATCTGGCGCTGTGTCTGCTCGGGACCCGCCGGCCGCTCAGCAAGCGCGAGCTGCGCGAGTCCATCGAGGCGTACCTCGAAGCGGGCTCCGACGACTCCTTCAACCGGATGTTCGAGCGCGACAAGGACGACCTGCGCGAACTCGGACTGGTCATCGAGACCGTCGAGAACCTCGAGGGCGAGACGGGCTACCTCGCCCGCCGGGACAGCAACCGGCTGCCGCCCATCACCCTGGACGCCGAGGAGGCCGCCGCCCTCGGGCTCGCCGCGAAGGTGTGGCAGCAGGCCCGGCTCGCCGGGGCGGCCAGTGGCGCCCTGCAGAAGCTGCGCGCCGCCGGACTCCCCGAGGACGTCGACCCGTACGGCGCACACAGCGCGCTGGAGCCGCGCATCCCGGTGCACGAGGCCGCGTTCGAGCCGCTGATGCTCGCCTGCCGCGACCGCCGGCCGGTGATCTTCGACTACCGCAAGGCCAACGCCGCCCAGCCCGAGCAGCGGCACGTCGAGCCGTGGGCGCTGGAGTGCTGGCGCGGCCACTGGTACCTGGCCGGCTGGGACCGCGACCGCGGGGCCGAGCGCGTCTTCCGGCTCTCCCGGATCACCGGCAAGGTGCGCTCGCGCGCCGGCCGGTTCACCGTCCCGGTGCCGGACGTCGTCACCGTGCGGGAGACCGTGGCGAGCTGGGCGGGTGAGACCGCCGACCGCTCGGCGCGCATCCGGCTGCGTTCCGACGCCGGCTTCCCGCTCCGGGCCAAGGCCACATCGGTCCGGGAACTCGGGAACGGCTGGGACGAGTTGGAGATTCCGTACGGGCACGGCCTGGACGCCTGGCTGGTGGAGTTCGGGCCCGACGTGGTGGTCCTGGAGCCCGCCGAGCTGCGGGCCGACGTGGTGGACCGGCTGCGTGCCGTGGCCAAGGGCTGAGGGGGAGCGGACAGAGACGTGGCAGGCAAACCGGTCAGGCCCGTGAACGCCATCGACCAGACCCGGCGGATGCTCTCCCTGGTGACGTATCTGCGCGAGCGCCCCGGCGCCCGCATCGAGGACGTGGCACGCGCCTTCGGCATCACCGAGGACGAGCTGGTCTCCGACCTCGACGTGCTGCCCATGTGCGGCACCAGCTTCCGTGGCGGCGACCTGCTGGACATCGACACCGACGGCGAGCGCATCTGGTGGCACAACCCTGCCGCCCTGGGCGCCGACGCGGCCGAGCCGCTGCGCCTGGCCGCCGACGAGGCGACCGCGCTGCTCGTCGCCGCCCGCGCCGTGGCCACCCTGCCGGGGCTGCGCGAGAGCGACCGGCAGGCGCTGCTGCGGGCCACCGCCAAGGTGGAGACCGCGGCCGGCGAGGCGGCGGGCGCCAGCTCCCGGCTGTCGGTGACCTTCGAGTCCGAGGGCGGAGTCTTCGCGGACGTCGACCGGGCCATCGCCGAGCGCCGCAGACTGTGGATCCGCTACTACTCGCCGGCCCGCGACGAGGTCACCGAGCGGGAGATCGACCCCATCCGCCTGGTCAGCGTCGGCCACACCTACGTCGAGGCGTGGTGCCGCCGCTCCGAGGCGCGCCGCACCTTCCGGCTGGACCGGGTCGCCGAGATCAAAATCCTCGACGAGCCGTCCGCGCCGCCCGAGGTGGAGCTGCGTGACCTGTCCGAGGGGCTGGTGCAGCCCGCGGCCGAGGACCCGGAGGTGGTGGTCGAGGTCGGGCCGGGCGGCCGCTGGGTCGCCGAGTACTACCCGCACGACAGCGCCGATGAGCTTCCCGACGGCGGGCTCCGTATCACCCTGCGCACCCCCGACCCCACGTCGCTCAGACGGCTGGCCCTGCGGCTCGGCCGTGACGGCCGCATCGTGGCACCGCAGGAGCTGGCCGAGAGCGCCCGCCGGGCGGCCCGTGAGGCGCTGGCGGCGTACGACGGGGTCGAGGCGGCCGGATGACCGGGCAGGACGACAGGCAGGAGCGAGTGCTTTGAGCGAGTCGGCGACCGAAGGGGCACGGGGCATGACGGCGGCGTCCGCGTTCGCCGGGATGAGGAGCGTGGCCCCGGTGATGTTCCGGGCGGGTTGCCCGGACTGCCGGGGACGCTTCGAACTCGCCGCGAGCGCGCTGCGGCTGGCGATCGGCGCCAGCAGCCGCACCACGTTCTACTCCTTCACCTGCCCCGAGTGCGGCTCGGCCGTCCGCAAGCCGGCGGGGGAGCGGATCGTGGAGCTGCTGACCGGCGGCGGGGTGCGTACCCTGCGGCTGCACTCGACCGTCTAGGCTCGACCCATGTTCTGGCCGATGTTCGCCGTCGCCCTGGGATTCCTGGGGCTGTTGGTGCTCGCAGTGCTCGCCGTCCGGGTCTTCGTCGAGGCGGAGCGCCTCGGCAGGCAGGTCGCGGACTCGGCCCGGCGCATCGGCCGCGCGGCCGAGGACCTGGAGCGCGCCGCCGCGAGCACGGTCCGGTCCGCCGAGGCCCTGTGACGTCGACCGGCACACCCGCCGTCCGCGGAGACGCCGTCGCCGCCCTGTCACCGTCCGGGCCCCGGCAGGTACGCTGCTGATCGCGGCCCGGATAACGAGGCCCGGACCGCGGACGGGAGTACGCACAGGGATTGCCGGACGTTTACCTCTGGGCGTTACGATCGCTGTCTGCACCGTCCTTCGGACGCATGTCCGACCGGTCGGACAGCCACCCACCCACCCGCCTCGGTGAGAAGGTAGAGACTTATGGGACGGCTCGGACCTACCGAGATCATTCTGATCCTCGTCGTCATCATCCTGCTGTTCGGTGCGAAGAAGCTTCCCGACATGGCGCGGTCGCTCGGCAAGTCCGCCCGCATCCTGAAGAGCGAGGCGAAGGCGATGAAGGAGGACAACAAGTCCTCCGCTCCGGCCGACCCGCCGGCCACCGGCGAGCAGCCCCCGGCGCAGCGCACCATCCAGGCCGCCCCCGGCGACGTGACCAGCTCCCGCCCGGTCACGGAGCCGACGGACACGACCAAGCGCTGACGCAGGGCCGGTGACCTCCGGCCCGCTGCACGAGATGGGAACGTGGGTTGCTCAAGTCTGCCCGCCAACAGGACAGGGACCCCGAGGGGCGGATGCCGCTCGTGGATCACCTGCGCGAGCTGCGCAACCGCCTGGCCAAGGCCGTGCTCGCGATCGTCGTGGTGTCGGTCGTCGCCGCGTTCTACAGCGAGCAGCTCATGCAGTTCCTCGCGGAGCCGGTGCCGAAGTGCGACAGCCTGACGAACAGCGACGGCGGCAACTGCGCCATCGTGTCGTTCAACACGCTGACGTCGCCGTTCACCACGACGATCAAGGTGAGCCTGATGGCCGGCCTGGTCGTCTCCAGCCCGGTGTGGCTCTACCAGCTCTGGGCCTTCGTCGCGCCCGGACTCCACAAGCACGAGAAGAAGTACACCTACGTCTTCGTCTCGGCCGCCGTGCCGCTGTTCGCGGGCGGCGCCCTCCTTTCGTACGTGATCCTTCCCGTCAGCATCAAGGTGCTGCTGAGCCTCACGCCCGGGGGATCGGCGAACATCCTGTCGCTCGACGAGGTGCTCGACTTCACCATCCGCATGGTGCTGATCTTCGGGCTGGCCTTCGAGCTCCCGCTGCTGCTGGTCATGCTGAACATGGTCGGCATCGTCTCCGGCCGCCGGATGGTCGGCTGGTGGCGCGGTGTCGTCATGGGCGTCTTCGTCTTCGGCGCGGTCGCGACGCCCACCACCGACCCCGTGGGCATGCTCGCGCTGTCCGTGCCGATCATCGTCCTGTTCTTCTTCGCCGTGGGCTTCTCCCTGCTGAACGACAGACGGCGCGAGCGCCGGGAGTCCGAGGGACTCGCCGACGACGAGGCCTCCGAGCTGGACCTGACCCCGGAGGACGTCGAACCGGCGGAACCGGTCAAGGCGCTGCCCGAGCAGACGACCAGGGACCGGGTCAACGGTTATGACGACGTGACCTGAGGACGGCCCGGATGCTCGTAGGGTCACTCCGTGACCAGCGAGATCACCCTCTTCGTGAACCCCACCGCGGGCGGCGGCCGGGGCGCCCGCGCGGCGCGTCCGGCCGCCTCCGCGTTGCGGGACGCCGGCTTCCAGGTCCGCACCGTGACCGGCGACGACCCCGCGGACGCGCTGTCCCGGGCGCGTGCCGCCGTCGAGGAGGGCACCGGCGCCCTGATCGCCGTCGGCGGCGACGGCATGGCCAACCTCGCCCTGCAGGCCGTCGTCGGCACCGGCACCCCGTTCGGCCTGGTGGCCGCGGGGACCGGCAACGACTTCGCCCGCGCGCTCGGCATGCCGCTGCGGGAACCGGCCACGGCCGGACGGATGATCGCCGACGCCCTCAAGAGCGGACGGGTCCGTGACATCGACCTGGGCAGGATCGGGGACCGGTGGTTCGGCGCCGTGCTCGCCTCCGGCTTCGACTCCCGGGTCAACGACCGCGGCAACCGGATGCGCGCGCCCCTCGGGCGCTTCAAGTACGACGTGGCGATGCTCGCCGAGCTGGCCGCCTTCCGGCCGCTGCCGTACCGGATCACCCTGGACGGCGGCGAGGTCCGCGAGGTCGAGGCGACGCTGGTGGCGGTCGGGAACGGGCCCTCGTACGGCGGCGGCATGCGGATCTGCCCCGGGGCGGACCTCACCGACGGGCTGTTCGACATCACGGTGGTCGGCGAGTGCAGCCGGGCCACGCTGCTGAAGGTGTTCCCGCGGGTCTACCGGGGGACGCACGTCGACCATCCCGTGGTGACGGTGCTGCGGGCGGCGAGTGTGGAACTGGTCGCCGAGGACGTCACCGGCTACGCGGACGGCGAGTTCGTGGGGCCGCTGCCGCTCACCGCCACCTGTGTGCCGGGGGCGGTGCGCGTGGTCGGTCCCTAGGGGCGTTCCCCGGCGTTCTCCCACCTCACGCGGCCGATCCGGATAATGATCGTCCTGTTGTCGGTGCGGCCCGGTACGCTCGAAAGCACGATGACAGAGGATCTCTCACCGGCCGAGCGGTACGCGGCAGCACGCAGGCGCGCTGCCGAGCAGGCCACCTCGCTCGCTTCCTTCCGCGAGATGTACGACTTCGGCCTCGACCCGTTCCAGATCGAGGCCTGCCAAGCCCTGGAGGCGGGGAAGGGTGTGCTGGTCGCCGCCCCCACCGGATCCGGCAAGACGATCGTCGGCGAGTTCGCCGTCCACCTGGCCCTCCAGCAGGGCAAGAAGTGCTTCTACACGACCCCCATCAAGGCGCTGTCGAACCAGAAGTACGCCGACCTGAGCCGCCGCTACGGCTCCGACAAGGTGGGCCTGCTCACCGGTGACAACAGCGTCAACTCCGACGCCCCCGTGGTCGTGATGACCACGGAGGTCCTGCGGAACATGCTCTACGCGGGGTCGCAGACGCTGCTCGGCCTCGGGTACGTGGTGATGGACGAGGTGCACTACCTCTCCGACCGCTTCCGCGGCGCGGTGTGGGAGGAAGTGATCATCCATCTCCCGGAGTCCGTGACGCTGGTCTCCCTGTCGGCGACCGTGTCGAACGCCGAGGAGTTCGGCGACTGGCTGGACACCGTCCGGGGCGACACCGAGGTGATCGTCTCCGAGCACCGGCCCGTCCCGCTGTTCCAGCACGTACTGGCCGGCCGCCGGATCTACGACCTGTTCGAGGAGGGGGAGGGCCGTAAGAAGGCCGTCAACCCCGACCTCACCCGCATGGCCCGGCTGGAGGCGAGCCGCCCGTCCTGGGGCGACCGCAGGCGGGGACGCAACAACATGCGGGAGGCCGACCGCGAGCGGGAGCGCAGACAGCGCTCGCGGGTGTGGACGCCGAGCCGGCCGGAGGTCATCGAGCGGCTGGACTCCGAGGGCCTGCTGCCCGCCATCACGTTCATCTTCAGCCGCGCCGCCTGCGAGGCCGCGGTGCAGCAGTGCCTGTACGCGGGCCTGCGCCTCAACGACGAGGAGGCGCGGGTCAAGGTCCGCGACCTGGTCGAGGAGCGCACCGCCTCCATCCCGGCCGAGGACCTGCACGTCCTCGGCTACTACGAGTGGCTGGAGGGCCTGGAGCGCGGCATAGCGGCGCACCACGCCGGCATGCTCCCGACCTTCAAGGAGGTCGTCGAGGAGCTGTTCGTGCGCGGGCTGGTCAAGGCCGTGTTCGCGACCGAGACCCTGGCCCTCGGCATCAACATGCCCGCCCGTTCCGTGGTGCTGGAGAAGCTGGTCAAGTGGAACGGCGAGCAGCACGCCGACATCACGCCCGGCGAGTACACCCAGCTGACCGGCCGGGCCGGCCGCCGTGGCATCGACGTCGAGGGCCACGCGGTGGTGCTGTGGCAGCGCGGCATGAACCCCGAGCACCTGGCGGGACTGGCCGGCACGCGCACCTACCCGCTGCGCTCCAGCTTCAAGCCGTCGTACAACATGGCGGTCAACCTGGTCGAGCAGTTCGGGCGGCACCGGTCGCGGGAGCTGCTGGAGACGTCGTTCGCGCAGTTCCAGGCGGACAAGTCGGTCGTCGGCATCTCGCGCCAGGTGCAGCGCAACGAGGAGGGTCTGGAGGGCTACAAGGCCACGATGACCTGCCACCTCGGCGACTTCGAGGAGTACGCCCGGCTGCGCCGCGAGCTGAAGGACCGGGAGAACGAGCTGGCCCGGCAGGGCACCGCGCAGCGGCGCGCGGAGGCGGCCGTCGCGCTGGAGAAGCTCAAGCCCGGTGACGTCATCCACGTGCCCACCGGCAAGTACGCCGGGCTGGCGCTGGTGCTCGACCCGGGGCTTCCCGCGGGCCGCACCAACGGTCACCGGGGCGTGGAGTACCACGACGGTCCGCGCCCGCTGGTGCTGACCGCCGAGCGGCAGGTGAAGCGGCTGGCGTCGATCGACTTCCCGGTGCCGGTGGAGCCGCTGGAGCGGATGCGCATCCCGAAGTCCTTCAACGCGCGATCCCCGCAGTCCCGTCGGGACCTGGCCTCCGCGCTGCGCACCAAGGCCGGCCACATCGTGCCGGACCGGCACCACAAGAAGCGTTCCCAGGCGGCCGACGACCGGGAGATCGCGCGGCTGCGCAAGGCGCTGCGGGCGCACCCGTGCCACGGCTGCCAGGACCGCGAGGACCACGCCCGCTGGGCCGAGCGCTACCACCGGCTGATGCGGGACACCTCGCAGCTGGAGCGGCGCATCGAGGGCCGGACGAACACCATCGCCCGTACCTTCGACCGGATCGTGGCGCTGCTGACCGAGATGGACTACCTGCGCGGCGACGAGGTCACCGAGCACGGCAAGCGGCTGGCACGGCTGTACGGCGAACTCGACCTGCTGGCCAGCGAATGCCTGCGCGAGCGGGTCTGGGAGGGGCTCGGCCCCGCCGAACTCGCCGCGTGCGTGTCGGCGTTGGTGTACGAGTCGCGGGTCGCCGACGACGCGATGGCGCCCAAGCTGCCCTCGGGCAACGCGAAGGCGGCGCTCGGTGAGATGGTCCGCATCTGGGGCCGGCTGGACGCCCTGGAGGAGGACTTCCGGATCAGCCAGACCGAGGGTGTGGGCCAGCGCGAGCCCGACCTGGGCTTCGCGTGGGCCGCCTACATGTGGGCCTCCGGCAAGGGCCTGGACGAGGTGTTGCGCGAGGCGGAGATGCCGGCCGGTGACTTCGTGCGCTGGTGCAAGCAGGTCATCGACGTGCTGGGCCAGATCTCCGCCGCCGCCCCGGTCACGGAGAACTCGACGGTCGCGAAGAACGCCCGCAAGGCGGTCGACGGTCTGCTGCGCGGGGTGGTGGCCTACTCCTCCGTGGGCTGACCCTCTCGATCCCCGCCCGACGTTCCGCCCGGAAGCCCGGTGCGCCCCTCGCGCGCCGGGCTTCCGCGCTGAGTGCGCTCCCGTGCGGGGGCTTGAGCGGGGGACCGGGCGGGCAGGATGAGGTCGCCCGGGGGTCCCGCCCCCGTCGCCCTGGTCCCTCGCCCGGTCACCCCGGTGTGCCGCCCGCCGCCCGGGGAGCGCCTCACCAGTGACGGTGCGTGGTCGTCGTACGTCCGTGCGCGGTCACGCAGTGTGTTCGAACGGCGCCGGATCGTGGAGCGCTTCCGAGCGTACTCCTGCCCCAGGGGCCGTTTCCGGCACTTGCTGAATATGACATGGCGATGATCCCGTCGGACTAAGCTCGCCCGCAGCGCACCGAGTTGAGATGAGTTCGTGCGCTTGTTCCCTTATGTGCACGTTCCCGACCGTCAGTCGATACGCTTCAGAGGGCTCACATGGCGAGTGTCCAACTTCCTTACGCACGCGTGCTGTTGCTGCCGGCCATAGTGATGGCCGCGGCGACCGGAGCCGCCGTCGCCCTGGTGACGGAGCCCGCCCGGATCGCCGTCGGCGTGTGCGGCGCCGTCGCGACCCTGCTGGTGACCGCCGCCGCCACCGAGGCGGTGCGCCGCGGCCGGGTGCTGCGTGAGGCGCGGGCCGAGCACGACCGTCACCGTGCGTATCTGGAGGCGCGCATCGCCGCCCACGACACGGAGACCGACTACTTCATCCGCAAGGTCTTCCCCACGTGCCTGGACCACCTGCACAACGGGAACGACCCGCACGAGGTGATGCGCGACCTGCCGCGGCTCAACCCGTCCTGGCGCGAACTGCCGAAGTACCAGCTCGAACTGCTCCGGAAAGTCCTCAAGATCATCGATGACGAGGAGAACCTGCGGGACTCCTCGCAGCGCTCCTTCGTCAGCATCGCGCGCCGCGTCCAGGCGATCGTCCACCAGCAGGCCAAGGAGCTGCGGGAGATGGAGGAGGACCACGGCCGCAACCCCGAGGTCTTCGACGACCTGCTGCGCATCGACCACGGCACCGCGCTGATCGGCCGCCTCGCCGACTCCATCTCGGTCCTCGGCGGCGGCCGCCCCGGACGCCAGTGGCCCAAGCCCGTCGCGCTCTACAGCGTGCTGCGCGGCGCCATGTCCCGCATCCTCGAGTACCGCCGCATCGACCTGAAGTCGATCGCGAAGATCAACATCAAGGGCATCTACGTCGAGCCGGTCATCCACGCCGCCGCCGAACTCCTCGACAACGCCACCCGCTACTCGCCGCCGACCAGCAAGGTCAGCGTCACCGCCACCGAGGTGCAGACCGGCGTCGCCATCGAGATCGAGGACGCCGGAGTCAGCCTCGACGAGCAGGCCCGCGCCCGTATCGAGGGCATCCTGGACCGTGCCCAGCGCGGCGTCGACCTCCAGGAGATCGGCGCCAACCCCCGCCTCGGCCTCGCGGTGGTCGGCCGGCTGTGCACCCAGTTCAGCATGCAGGTGTCGCTGCGTGCCTCCGCCTACGGCGGCGTCCGCGCGGTCCTCGTCGTCCCCAGCGAGATGATCACCGACCAGCCCGGTGTGGGCCTCGCCCACGGCATCGGCGCCACCGCCGTGCCCCGCCCCGTCGACGCCCTCCCGGGCCCGCAGCGCGCCCCCAAGAAGCGCCGCCCCACCAGCCCCCGCCTCCCCGAGACGGCCGCCGTCGAGGACGACGTCCCCGAGGTCACCGAGTGGACCGCCGGCGGACTGCCGCAGCGCCGCAGCCGCGTGAAGACCCCGCTGGCCCAGCGCTACGCCGAGCAGGCCGAGGCCGAACGCGCCGAACGGGAGGCCAAGGAGCGGGGCGAGGAGTACCACGACATCTGGGCTGCCGCGGAGCCCGAGAAGAAGAAGAAGCGGGACGACCGTGAACCCGGGCTCTGGGTCGACGCCTTCTGGGAGGGACTGAAGAAGGACCTCGACCCCGGCGTCCACCCCACCGACTTCACCCGGAACCCGACCGCCTACCTGCATCTCATCAACGAACCGGCCCGCACCGAGGCCGATGACGAGGGGGACCTCAAGTGATCCAGCAACGAGCCAACTTCGACTGGATGCTCAAGGAGCTCGCCGACGGCGTACCCGGCGTCGAGATGATCGTGGTGCTCTCCGCCGACGGCCTGCGCATCGCCCGCTACGGCGGTGAGCCGGACGCGGCCGACCGGGTCGCCGCCGCCTGCGCCGGGGTGCAGAGCCTCGCCGGTGCCGTCGCACAGGAACTCCCGCACGGCGACGGCGAGATGAAGATGGTGCTGATCGAGATCGACGAGGGCTACTTCTACCTGATGGCGGCAGGTGCCAACGCCTACCTCGCCGTGCTCTCCGACATGACCTGCGAACCCGGCCGGATGGGCGGCATGATGCGCGACCTCGTCGTCCGCATCGGCGCCCATCTCACCAGTCCGCCGCGACGGAACGGGCAGACCGTATGACTCCTCCGCAACGCCAGAGGCGCACCCCCCGGCAGGGCACCCCCGCGCAGCCGGCCGCCCCGGCCCGGAAGGAGGGCGAGGGCGGCAACCCCGAGCGGCTGTATGTCGTGGCCGGCCCGGACGGCGAACGCGCCGACATCGATCTGGTGACGCTGATCGTCGCGCGGTCCCCGGACCCCCCGCCCTCCGCGACCCCCGAGCAGGCGGCGCTGCTCCGGCTCTGTGTCGCCCCCCTGTCCGTGGCCGAGCTGTCGGCCTATCTCAGTCTGCCGTTCAGCGTGGTGACCGTGCTGCTCACCGAGCTGCTGACGGCGGAACTGGTCCAGGCGCGCTCCTCGATCGTGCGCAAGGCGCTCCCGGACCGTTCCCTTCTCGAAGCGGTGATGCATGGACTTCAACGGCTCTGACACCATCCCGGGCCCACGCGCCGAGGACCAGCTGCCCCACACGGCACAGTCCGCGGTGAAGATCGTGATCGTCGGCGGGTTCGGGGTCGGCAAGACCACCATGGTCGGCTCGGTCAGCGAGATCAAGCCGCTGACCACCGAGGAGACCATGACCCAGGCCGGCATCGGGGTCGACGACAACTACGGCTCCCCGTCCAAGACGGCCACCACCGTCGCCATGGACTTCGGCCGGATCAAGATCACCGACGAGCTGGTGCTGTACCTGTTCGGCACGCCGGGCCAGGAGCGCTTCTGGTTCCTGTGGAACGGCCTGTTCGAGGGGGCGCTCGGCGCGGTCGTGCTGGTCGACACCCGCCGGCTCGAGGTCAGCTTCGACGTGATGGGGCGCCTCGAGGAGCGCGGGGTGCCGTTCGTCGTCGCGGTCAACTCCTTCCCGGACGCGCCTCGTTACCCCGTCTCCGACTTGCGGGCCGCGCTCGACCTGGCCGAGCAGATCCCCATCGTGGAGTGCGACGTGCGGCGCCGCGCGTCCAGCCGCGACGTGCTGATGACCCTGATGCGGTTCCTGCACTCGCTCGCCATGACGGGCTCGCTCGCCTGACGCGTTCCCCTGTCCCGGGCGGCCTCCTTTCCCTCCCCGGACATCTCCCCCCTTTCCTCCCCGGGCATCTCCCTCCCCCTCCCCGGACTTCTGCCTTTCCCCTTCGGAGCGACCACAGTGACGCCTGAATCCCACCCCTCGACGCCGGACCTCCCGGCCGGCCCGGACGACGACGCCCGCCCGGAACCGCCTCCCGGATGCCCGGCGCACGGCCGGGGCCCCGGCGGACTCGCCCGACTCCACGAGTCGGACGACCTGAAGAAGCTCTACGAGCACCTGCGGGCCGAGCACGGGCCGGTGGCGCCCGTACTGATCCACGACGCCCTGCCCCTGTGGGTGGTGCTCGGCCACGCCGAGAGCCAGCAACTCGTGCGCAGCCCCGCGCAGTTCTGCAAGGACAGCCGTATCTGGTCCGCGCTCCGCGACGGTCTGGTCAAGCCCGACCACCCGCTGATGCCGCACATCGCCTGGCAACCCATGTGCGCGCACGCCGAGGGCGAGGAGCACCGGCGCTGGCGCGGCGCCATCGACACCGCCGTCGCGGCCACCGACTTCCGCAGCCTGCGCCGCCACGTCAACCGCAGCGTCCAGCGCGTCGTCAACCGCTTCTGCGAGGCGGGCGAGGCCGACCTGGTGAGCCAGTACGCCGAGCACCTGCCGATGGCGGTGATGTGCCACGTCCTCGGCATGCCCGACGAGTACGACGACCGCATGGTGCAGGCCGCCCGCGACATGATCCGCGGCACCGAGACCGCCATCGCGAGCAACGCCTTCGTGATGGCGGCGCTGGACCGGCTCACCGCCCGCCGCCGCGAGGAACCGCTCGGGGACTTCGCCGGTCACCTCGTCAGCCACCCGGCCGGACTGACCGACGAGGAGGTCAGCCAGCACCTCCGGGTGGTGCTCATCGCCGCCTACGAGGCCACCGCCAACCTCCTCGCCAACGTGCTGCGCCAGGTGCTGATCGACCCCCGCTTCCGCTCCCAGCTCAACGGCGGCCAGATGACCGTGCCCCAGGCGGTGGAGCAACTGCTGTGGGACGAACCGCCGTTCAGCACCATCTTCGCCTACTACGCCAAGCAGGACACCGAGCTCGGCGGCCAGCGCATCCGCAAGGGCGACGGACTGCTGTTCGCGCCCGCGCCGGCCAACGTCGACCCCCGGGTGCGCCCCGACCCGACCGCCGACATGCAGGGCAACCGCTCGCACCTCGCCTTCGGCGGGGGGACGCACGAGTGCCCCGGACAGGACATCGGCCGTGTCATCGCCGAGGTCGGCGTCGACGCCCTGCTCATGCGGCTGCCGGACGTGGAGCTGAGCGTCACCGAGGAGGAGCTGACCTTCACGGAGTCCATCGCCTCGCGGCATCTGGTGTCGCTGCCGGTGCACTTCACGCCCCGGCCGCAGCAGGAGATCACGCAGGCGCCGAGCCATGAGAACGAGGCGCCGGTGCAGCATGACTGGCAGATCGGTGTGAACCGGTCGCGGGGTGCGTCGGCAGGCGCCGGGGCCGGGGCCGGGGCTGGAGCAGGGGGCGGTGCCGGGGCTGGAGTCGGGGGTGGGGCTGCGGCGACGGTGGCGGATGGCGCGGCGGTGCCCGCGCAGGCGTCGGCTCCGGGCATCGGTCCGGGCTCCGACACCGGTGCGGGCTCCGGCGGCGGAGCGGGCTCCGGCGTCGGGTCGCTTCCGGCCGGGGAGCCGGTGCCGCAGCGACCTGTGCCGCCTCCGCCGGTCGCGGAGCCCGCCCCGCCGAGGGGTGCCTGGCAGCGGTTCCTGCGGTGGTGGCGCGGCTACTGACCTGACGCCCAGTCCTCGTACGAGGCCCACGCCCCGAGCACCCGGCCGCTGGTGAACCGGTGCTCCGCCCCGGTCACCGGGTCGGTGAACCGCAGCTCACGGGCCAGCAGTTGGAGCGGACGCCGGAAGTCGCCGGCCGGGACCGGGCCGGTGACCTCGGGATAGAGGGGGTCGCCGAGGATCGGCACGCCGAGGGCGCTCATGTGCACGCGCAGCTGATGGGTCTGTCCGGTGTCGGGCACCAGCCGGTACCGGGCCAGGTCGTCTGCCCGGTGCGCGAGGAGCTGTATGTGCGTCAGCGCGTTCGGCTCGCCGTCGACCTCCCGCGCGGTCAGCACCCCGCGCTCCTTCACGATCCGGCTGCGGACGGTCCGGGGGAGGGTGGCGGCGAGGGAGGCGTCGTGGGGGGCGACAGCCTCGTACTCCTTGTGCACCAGCCGGTCGCGGAACAGCGTCTGGTAGGCGCCGCGCTCCTCGGGCCGCACGATGAACAGCACCAGTCCGGCGGTGAGCCGGTCGAGGCGGTGCGCCGCGGTCAGCGTCGGCAGGCCCAGGTCGTGGCGGAGCCGGGCGAGCGCGGTCTGCCGGACGTGGCTGCCGCGGGGGGTGGTGGCCAGGAAGTGCGGTTTGTCGACGACGACGATGTGCTCGTCGTGGTGCACCACGGTCAGCGGGAACGGCACCGGGGCTTCGTCGGGCATGTCCCGGTGGAACCAGACGCACAGGCCCGGGGCGTAGGGGGTGTCCGCCGGGACCGGGCGGGCGTCCGCGCCGACGATCTCGCCTGCGGCGAACATGGCGTCGATCCGGGCGGGGTCGGCTGCCAGGCGCAGGACCAGGTGGTCCCGGACGGTGGTGCCCGGGCCGTCGGCCGGCAGACGTACGCGGACGGGGTCCACGCCGTCGCGTTGCGGCAGGGGTGGGGGAGGGGGTGGGTGGTGTCTGCGTCTCACGTGGGGCAAGGGTACGGGGGGCGTGAGCGGGGCTCGGCTTTTGGCTTGGCCGGGTGGGAGGGGCGCTTGTCGGGTGCGGATGGGTGGGGTTGGTTGCGCAGTTCCCCGCGCCCCTGGAGGGGGTGGCTTGGCGTGGTGAGGTTGTGTGCGGGTGGGTGGGGGTTGAGCGCGCAGTTCCCCGCGCCCCTGGGGGGCTTGGCGTTGTGGGGTTGTGTGCGGCTTGGTGGGGGTTGGGCGCGCAGTTCCTCGCGCCCCTGAAGGGCGCGGGCTTCCTGCGCCCCTTACGGGGCTGGCGTCAGCGGGTGGGTTCTTGTTCTGCTTCGATTCGGGCGTTCCATTCCCGCTTCGAGGCCTGCCAGCCGTCCTCGTTGTGGCCCAGGCGCCAGTAGCCGGAGATGGACAGGTCCTCGCGCGGGACGGCGCGCTCCACGCGCAGCAGGCGGCGCAGTTCCTTCACGAAGTGGGCCTCGCCGTGGACGAAGGCGTGAACGCGGCCCTCCGGCCGGTCGAGGGCGCGGACGGCCTCCACCAGCGCCTCGCCGACCTTGCGGTCACCGCGGTGCAGCCAGCGGATCTCCACGTCGGAGTCGATCTTCTGCTCCTCTTCCGGGCCCGCGATCTCCACGAAGGCGAACGCGCGCGCACCGTGCGGCAGCGACTCCAGGGAGCGGGCGATGGCCGGAAGTGCGCTCTCGTCGCCGGCGAGCAGGTGCCAGTCGGCGGCCGGGTCCGGGGTGTACGCGCCGCCGGGGCCCAGGAAGCGGACGACGTCACCGGGCCGGGCGTTCACGGCCCACGGGCCGGCCAGCCCCTCGTCGCCGTGGATCACGAAGTCGAGGGTCAGCTCACGGTGCTCGGCGTCCCACTGGCGAACGGTGTACGTCCGGGTCACCGGCCACTGGTCGCGCGGGAACTCCGCACGGATCCGCTCCACGTCGAACGGCTCGGGGTAGACCGCGCCGGGTGCCGGGAACAGCAGCTTGACGTAATGGTCGGTGCAGGTGTCCGCCGGCAGGCCGGCGAGCCCCTCGCCACCGATCACCACGCGCTGCATGTGCGGGGTCAGCCGCTCGGTGCGGACGACCTCCGCGGTGTGCGGGGTGCGCGGCGCGCGTGCCGGTCGCTCTGCCATGAGGGGCCTCCCTGTCGCAGTTAGGTTTACCTAAGCTAACACCTCGACCTGCGTCGGCGGCGCAACTCCCGCTGCGGAAGGCCCCGGTGGCTCACTCCGCGAGGGTGGTCAGCAGACGGCCGAGCGACCCGCCCAGTCCCCAACGCTCCGTCAGGAACTCCACCGCGGCCCGGTCGCGCGGGGCGTGCGGCAGGGCCGTGTCGACGTCCGGGAGCGGGACGTCGTCCGCGACCCGGACGACCTTCGGCGCCACCGCCAGGTACGGCCGCGCCTCGTCCAGACGCCTGCGCTGCGTCGGCGTGAGCTTGGCCTTCGGGTCGTCCACGGCCGCCAGGATCCCGGCCAGGTCCGTGAACTCGGCCAGCAGCTTGGCCGCCGTCTTCTCGCCGACGCCGGGTACGCCCGGCAGGCCGTCGCTCGGGTCGCCGCGCAGCAGCGCCAGGTCCGCGTACCCCTTGCCGTCCACCCCATACTTCTCGCGCAGCGCGGCCTCGTCCGTGAGCTGCAGCGTGCCGACGCCCTTCACCGGGTACAGCACGCGCACCCCGCGGGCGTCGTCCACCAGCTGGTACAGGTCGCGGTCGCCGGTGACGATGTCGACCGGTCCCTCGGCGCGGGCGGTGAAGGTGCCGATCACGTCGTCCGCCTCGTACCCGGCGACGCCGACGCGCGCGATCCCGACCGCGTCGAGCACCTCCTCGATCACCGGCACCTGCGGCGACAGGGTGTCGGGCACCTCCTCCTCGTCGGGCCCCGACGCGCGCTCCTCGGCGACGCGGTGCGCCTTGTAGGAGGGGATGAGGTCCACCCGCCACTGCGGACGCCAGTCGGCGTCCATGCACGCCACCAGGCGGTCCGGCCGGTGGTCCTTGACCAGGCGGTCGATGAAGTCCAGCAGCCCGCGCACGGCGTTCACCGGCGTGCCGTCCGGCGCCCTGACGGACTCCGGGACGCCGAAGTAGGCGCGGAAGTACAGGGAAGCGGTGTCGAGGAGCATCAGTCGTCCGGTCACGTCCCGCATCATGCCGCACCCCACCGACAGCACCGCCCGGACGGCGCGCCCGTCGGCCCGTCCGCGCGACATGTTGCGCTCTGCGCCACATCTGTGAGGCGGCCCACGAAAAGTTTGCGTCAAGCCAAAGGGGGGAGGCGCGGGCCCGGAGCGATGCCGGTTTCAGGTTCAACCTGTTGCGGACCGCCACGAGCCGTCCGTAGGGCATCGCTCCTGCCCTGTGTTGTCGACTCGAGAGGTTCGTGTGTCATCAAGGCTTGAGGCCGAGCGCCTGTACAAGGTGTTCGGCAGACGACCGGACCAGGCGGTCGAACGACTGCGCCAGAACACAGCAGACCGTGAGGAGCTGCGCGCGGACGGTGTCACCGCCGCCGTCATCGACGCCTCCTTCACCGTGGAGCCGGGCGAGATATTCGTCGTCATGGGCCTGTCGGGCTCCGGCAAGTCCACTTTGCTGCGGATGCTGAACGGTCTGCTGGAACCGACCGCCGGACACGTCCGCTTCGACGGACAGGACCTCACCGCCCTGTCCGACCGCGAACTGCGCGACGTCAGGTCCCGGAAGATCAGCATGGTCTTCCAGCACTTCGCGCTTTTCCCGCACCGCAGCGTCCGTGACAACGCTGCCTACGGTCTTGAAGTGCAGGGCGTGCCCCGCGCCGAGCGCGAACGCCGCGCCGACGAGGCGCTCGCCCTGTGTGGCCTGGCCGGCTGGGAGGACTCGTGGCCCGACGAGCTGTCGGGCGGCATGCAGCAGCGCGTCGGCCTCGCCCGCGCGCTCGCCACCGACGCCGACCTGCTGCTGATGGACGAGTCCTTCAGCGCCCTCGACCCGCTGATCCGCCGCGACATGCAGGACCAGCTGATCGAGCTGCAGAAGAAGCTGAAGAAGACCATCGTCTTCATCACCCACGACCTCAACGAGGCCATGCGCCTCGGTGACCGCATCGCCGTCATGCGCGACGGCGGCATCGTGCAGATCGGCACCGCGCAGGACATCCTGATCCGGCCGGCCAACGACTACGTGGCCTCCTTCACCCAGGACGTCGACCGCTCCCGCGTGCTCACCGCCCAGGCCGTGATGGACCCCGAGGTGCGCGGCGACGAGGCCGACTGCGGCTGCGAGACCGCGGCGCCCGGCACGTCCTTCACCGAGCTGTGCGCCATCAGCGCGCGCGTGCCGCACCCGGTGGCCGTGGTCGACGACGGCGAGCTCGTCGGCGTCGTGCCGCGGCAGCGTCTGGTCGGCTTCCTCGGCGACGAGGAGGCGGACCCCGGTGTCTGCGACAGCCCCAAGGGCCAGGGCGGGAAGGTGATGGCCCATGCCTAGGATCCCGCTCGGCGACTGGGTCAACAGCTCGGTCGACTGGCTGCTCTCCAACCTGACCTGGCTGTTCGACTTCTTCAAGGCCGTCTTCACCGGCGCCTACGACGGTGTCAACGCCGTCCTCCAGGCCCCGGAGCCGCTGATCCTCTGCGGCATCTTCGCGGTCATCGCCTTCTGGCTGCGGGGCACCCTCGCCGGTGTCCTCACCTTCGTCGGCTTCGCCTTCCTCGACTCCATGGAGTTGTGGGAGGACTCGATGGTGACGCTGTCCCTGGTGCTCGTCGCCACCGTGATCGCCCTGGTGATCTCGGTACCGGTGGGGATCTGGGCGGCCCGGTCCGACCGGGTCAGCGCCTTCGTGCGGCCGATCCTCGACTTCATGCAGACGCTGCCCGCGATGATCTACCTCATCCCGGCGATCCTGTTCTTCGGGACCGGTTCCGCCCCCGGCATCGTCGCCACCCTGATCTTCGCGCTCGCCCCCGGCGTGCGCATGACCGAGCTGGGCATCCGGCAGGTCGACAAGGAACTCGTCGAGGCGGCCGAGGCGTTCGGCACCACGCCCCGCAACACCCTGCTGCGCGTCCAGCTCCCGCTGGCGCTGCCCACGGTGATGGCGGGCGTCAACCAGGTCATCATGCTCGGCCTGTCCATGGCGGCGATCGCCGGCATGGTCGGCACCGGCGGGCTCGGCGGCGCCGTCATCGAGGCCATCGGCCAGCTGAACATCGGCCTCGGCGCCGAGTCCGGTCTGGCCATCGTCATCCTGGCGATCTACCTGGACCGCATGACCAGCGCCCTGGGCACCCAGGTGTCGCCGTTGGGCCGCCGCGCGGCCGCCAAGGCGCGCGCCGCGCAGGGGCTCAAGATCTGGTCCTACCGCCCCCGGCCGCAGGTCGCCGTGGTGGGCATGGTCGTCCTGGCCCTGGTGGCGGGAGGCATGGGCCTGTTCGGCGGCTCCGGCGGGTCCTCCGGCACCACCGCGGACGACAAGAACGTCGGCGACGGCAAGAAGATCAGCATCGGCTACATCCCCTGGGACGAGGGGGTGGCCTCCACGTACCTGTGGAAGGAGATCCTCGAGCAGCGCGGCTTCGAGGTCGAGGCCAAGCAGCTGGACGCCGGGCCGCTCTACACCGCGCTGGCGCAGGGCGACGTCGACTTCCAGACCGACGCCTGGCTGCCCACCACGCACGCGGAGTACTGGAAGAAGTACGGTGACCGGCTCGAGGACCTCGGCACCTGGTACGAGGAGACGACCCTGGAGCTGGCCGTCCCCGCGTACATGAAGGACGTCAACTCCCTCGAGGACCTGAAGGGCAAGGCCGCCACCTTCGGCGGGAAGATCACCGGCATCGAGTCCAGCGCCGGCATGATGGGCCTGCTGAAGAGCAAGGTGCTGCCCGCCTACGGCCTCGACAAGGAGTACAAGGTCGTCGACAGCTCCACCCCGGCGATGCTGGCCGAGCTCAAGCGCGCCTACAGCAAGAAGGAACCGGTCGTCGTCACGCTCTGGTCGCCGCACTGGGCGTACAGCGACTACGACCTGAAGAAGCTGAAGGACCCCAAGGGCTCCTGGGGCGAGGGCGACGCGGTGCACCTGGTGTCCCGCAAGGGCTTCGCCGGTGAGAACCCGGTCGTCGGGCAGTGGCTGAAGGACTTCTCGATGAGCGAGAAGGAACTCACCGGCCTGGAGGCCGAGATCAACAAGGCCGGCAAGGGCCGTCAGCAGGACGCCGTGCGCGCCTGGCTGAAGGACAACCCCGACGTCGTCGACAAGCTGGCCCCGGTGAAGTCCGGTTCGGGCGGCGACACCCCGGCCGAGGCGAAGCGCGCCCTGGACGTGGCGTGGTTCCCGTGGGAGGAGGACGTCGCCGTCACCTACCTGTGGAAGAACGTCCTGGAGCGGCGCGGCTACAAGCTGAACCTCAAGCAGATGGAGGTCGGACCGGTCTACACCGGTCTCGCGTCCGGGGACATCGACCTCAACTTCGACGCGTGGCTGCCGCACTCGCAGAAGAACTTCTACGAGCCGAACAAGGACAAACTCACCGACCTCGGCACCTGGTACGAACCGGTGTCGCTGGAGATCTCCGTCCCGTCCTACGTCAAGGACGTCAAGTCCCTGGCGGATCTCAAGGGCAAGGCCGACCTGTTCGGCGGGCGGATCATCGGCATCGAGGCCGGCACCGGCCAGATGGACATCCTGAAGAACAAGGTGCTGCCCGCCTACGGCCTGGACAAGGAGTACAAGGTCGTCGACGGCTCCTCGCCGGCGATGCTGGCCGAGCTCAAGCGCTCCTACGCCAAGAAGAAGCCGGTCGCGGTCACGCTCTGGTCGCCGCACTGGGCGTACAACGACTACGAGCTGACCAAGCTCGCGGACCCGAAGCGCGCCTGGGGCGAGAGCAACACCATCCACACCATCGCGAGCAAGAAGTTCCCCGAGCAGTACCCCCAGCTCACCGAGTGGATCAAGGACTTCCACATGAGCGAGGACGAGCTCGGCTCCCTGGAGGCGGAGATCAAGAACCGCGGCCAGGGCCACGAGGAGGAGGCCGTCGCCGCCTGGCTGCAGGAACACCCGGACATGGTGGAGCGGATGACGCCGCAGTAACCGCCGTACCGGCCGCGTCCCCGAGGGGCGGGTCCCGGAGCGTCCCTCGGGGGCGTGCCCGGGCCCGCCCCTCGCGCCGTCCTGAGCCGCCGCGTACCACGGAAAGAATCCGGACAACCACAGAGCGCCAACCCCTCCCCGGACCTCCCCGTGACCTTCCGGCGAACACGGTGAACAATGGCGGGAACACCCCCTTTCGCATCCGGGGGGTGCCGAGGGGCCCCATGGGCGGCTGGCGCGAACTGTGAGGTGGGAAACGGCCGCACACGACGGCGACGTGGCAGGCGCCTGAAACGGTTCGCCGAACATGCGTAGGGTGCAGACAACTCAGCGAAGGAAGAGCGCCGGGGCCTCGGCGCCCGGGGTACGGGACGAGCGGCGAAGGAGGGAGCCGGAGCGATGGGCGACCACAAGGAACAGCCTCTGCGGGTGGGCGCGGCCGTGCGGCGGCGACGCCGTGCGCTGGACCTCACCCTCGCCGTCGTGGCCGAGCGCAGCGGTCTGTCGGTCCCGTTCCTCAGCCAGATCGAGAACGAGCGGGCGCGTCCCAGCCAGAGCTCCCTGGAGAAGCTGGCCGACGCGCTGCGCACCACCGCCGTGGAACTGCTCGCCGCCGCCGACCCGGCGTGCAGCGTGGACGTCGTCCGCGCGGAGGGCGCCGAGTCCTGGGCCGAGCCCCGGGTGCGCTCCCTGGTCCGCGGCCACCACCAGATGCACGCCTCCGAGTTCACCGGCGACCATGACGCCGGCCGTGAACTGCAGTTCCGCAACGACCAGTTGATGTACGTCGCCGAGGGCGCCGTGGAGATCGAGGCCGAGGGGCGCGCCTACCGCCTCGGACGCGGCGACACCCTGTACCTCACCGGCGGGGTCCGGCACCGCTGGCGGGCCACGGTGCCGGAGACCCGGCTGCTGGTCGTCGCCGTCGCCGAACACATCGAGGCGCTGCGGGACACCAAGCCGCGCCGATGAGTCCCGTCCGGGTCGTCTCCCTCGTCCCCTCCCTGACGGAGGCCGTGGCCGTCTCCGCGCCCGGCGCGCTGGTCGCGGCCACCGACTGGTGCACGCACCCCGCCGGGCTGGACGTCGCCCGCGTCGGCGGCACCAAGAACCCGGCGGTGGACCGCGTCACCGCCCTCGCCCCCGACCTCGTGATCGCCAACGAGGAGGAGAACCGGCAGCCCGACCTGGACGCCCTGCGCGCGGCGGGCCTCGACGTGCTGGTGACCCACGTACGGACACTGCCGCAGGCCTTCGGCGAGCTGGACCGGGTGCTGTCCGCGTGCGGGGTGCGGACCCGGCCCCGCTGGATGGACGAGGCGGAGGCCGCGTGGCAGGCGCCGCCCACGTCCGACGAGGTCCGCACGGCGGTCGTTCCCGTCTGGCGCCGCCCCTGGATGGTCCTCGGCCGCGACACCTTCGCGGGCGACCTGCTGGCCCGCCTCGGCGTCCGCACGCTGTACGCGGACCACGCCGAGCGGTACCCGCGCATCCCGCTCGAGGAGCTGCGCGCGGCCCGGCCGGACCTGGTGGCGCTCCCCGACGAGCCGTACCGCTTCACCGCGGACGACGGCCCGGAGGCCTTCCCCGGCATCCCCTGCGCCCTCCTCAGCGGCCGCCACCTCACCTGGTACGGCCCCTCCCTCACCGAGGCCCCGGAGGTGCTGGGGCGCGCGGTGCGGGCGGCTCACGTCTGACAGGCGGTGCGCGCGCGGGCGGGCGGTGCACGGGCGTTGCATAAGCTGGGCTTATGAGCAGGACGGAAGACCGCGCCGACGAACGGCCCCCCGGTGCCGGTTCGCTGGCCCACCGGGTGCCCGACCTGGGGGCGCTCGAGCTGCTGCTCGCCGTGGCGCGGGTGGGCAGTCTGGGGCGGGCGGCGCGGGAGCTGGGCATCACCCAGCCCGCCGCGAGCAGCCGGATCCGCTCGATGGAGCGGCAGCTCGGCGTGGCCCTCGTCGACCGTTCGCCGCGCGGGTCGCGGCTCACCGACGCCGGCGCCCTGGTCACGGACTGGGCCCGGCGGATCGTCGACGCGGCCGAGGCCTTCGACGCGGGCGCCCAGGCGCTGCGGGACCGCCGGGACTCCCGGCTGCGGGTGGCGGCCAGCATGACGATCGCCGAGTACCTGCTTCCCGGGTGGCTGGTCGCGCTGCGCGCGCAGCGCCCGGACACGGCGGTGTCCCTGCTCGCCGGCAACTCCACGGCGGTCGCGGAGAGGCTGCTGGCGGGGGAGGCCGACCTGGGGTTCGTGGAGGGGCTGACGGCGCCGGCCGGGCTGGACTCAGCGGTGATCGCCCACGACCGGCTGATCGTGGTCGCGGCCCCCTCGCACCCCTGGGCCCGCCGCAGGCGCCCGCTCGCGGCGGAGGAACTGGCGGCCACGCCGCTGGTGCTGCGCGAGGAGGGCTCCGGCACCCGGCAGGTGCTGGACGCGGCGCTGGGCGGGCTGGCCCGGCCGCTGATCGAGCTGTCCTCGACGACGGCGGTGAAGGCGGCGGCGGTCGGCGGTGCGGGCCCCGCGGTGCTGAGCGAGCTGGCGGTGGGGGAGGAGCTGGGGACGCGGCGCCTGGTGCGGATCCCCGTCCAGGCGGTCGCCCTGGCCCGCGACCTGCGGGCGGTCTGGCCCACGGGCCACCGCCCCACCGGCCCGGCACGGGATCTGCTGTCGCTGACCCGCGCCTGAGGAACCCGGCGCGCGCCCGCTGACGACGGACGCGGCTCCTTCCGCGGCGGACCTCACTCGGGTCGCACCCGAGCGCCGGGCGCCAAGGTGTTCCGGCCGGGGGAAGCCGATGCGGCCCCGTGGGGCTGGACGCGCGCGTCACCCGTCCTCGGTGTCCGGCGCGCCCCCAGTGAGGGGGGTGTGCGAGGTTCCGGGCGGCAGACAGCCGACTGTTGTGCCCGTGATCACGGCCCGGGCGTCCTGGTCAGCCGTGCCAGGGGCGCAAGGTGGCTCACCGGCGGCTGTGGGGTGCGCGTGAAGGACTCGCGCGCGCCCGCTTTTCGAGGCGAGCGTGTGCCGGTGCGCTGCCCGCCGTGCCGGAGCCGGCTGTTGTGCCCGGCGTCGTGGTGAGCCGTGCGGGGGCGCGAGGGCTTACGGGCGGTCATGGGTGCGCGTGAAGGACTCGCGCGCGCCCGTTTTTCGAGGCGAGCGTGTGCCGGTGCGCTGCCCGCCGTGCCGGCCCCGGCCGGGCCGGGCGGCTGCTCACCGGCCGGTGGCTGTGCCTCCGTACCGCGTGCGGCCCGGTTGCCGTACGCGCCGAGGCCGACGCGAGCCGACCTGGCGCCCGGGGGCCGTGTCCCAGGGCGTCGCCTGTCCCCCCGCGCGCTCCCGGCGGCGCTCGTCCGACGGGCCGGCCTCGTCAGCCCCCCGCCGCCGTGATCAGGGCGCGGACGACGCGCGGGTCATCGCCCATCTCCGGATGCCACTGCACCCCCACCACCCAGTGGCCGTCGGGGCGTTCGACGGCCTCCACCGTGCCGTCCTCCGCGTACGCGGACGGGATCAGGCCGGTGCCGAGGCGGTCGACCGCCTGGTGGTGGTAGGTGGGGACCGACGTCTCCTCGGGGACGGCGTCGGCGTACCGCGTGCCCGGGACCGGCTTCACCGGGTGCCGGCCGAAGGTGCCCGGCACCTCGGCGTGGCCGTCGATGTGCTGGACAAGGGTGCCGCCCAGGGCGACGTTCAGCAGCTGCATGCCCCGGCAGATGCCGAGCAGCGGGACCCCCCGGCCCAGTGCGGCCCGGATCAGCGCCAGCTCCCAGACGTCCCGTTCCCGGGCCGGAGGCCCCGTGCGCGGGTCGGGCTCGGCGCCGTAGCGGACGGGCTCCACGTCGGGGCCGCCCGCGACGACCAGGCCGTCGAGACGGGCCACGGCGGCCTCCGCGTGCTCCGGGGCGTCCGGTGGGAGCATGACGGCCAGTCCGCCCGCCCGCTGCACCAGCCGCGGATAGCCGGCCGGCAGCAGCGCGGCGTCCAGCTGCCACACACCCCACCGCACGCCCGACTCCGCGTAGGTACTGATGCCGATCAGTGGCCTGCCCGACACCCGGGCACCTCCCTCTTCCTCAGTCCTGCGCCAGCTCCGCCTCGGCCGCCGCCAGCGCCGCGAACTCCTCCTCCGGCGCCTTCGCCACCAGGTGCTTGCGGCTGTACAGCCCGAAGTAGGCCAGCGCCACGATGTACACCGCCAGCGCGATGAACGCCGCCGTCACGTCCACCAGGAACGTCGCCACCAGCGCCGCGCAGGCCAGCACCAGCGCCACCGACGAGGTCAGCACCCCGCCCGGCGTCCGGTACGGCCGGGGCAGCTCCGGTTCCCGGCGTCGCAGCACGATGTGCGACAGCGACATCAGCGCGTAGGAGATCGTCGCACCGAAGACCGCGATGTTCAGCATGCGCGCCCCGTTGCCCGTGCTCGCGGCGAGCGCGAACCCGATCGCGCCCGGGACCACCAGACCGAGGTACGGCGCGCGCCGGCTGCTGGTCAGGGACAGGAACCGGGGCAGGTAACCCGCCCGGGACAGCGCGAACAGCTGCCGCGAACCGGCGTAGATCAGCGAGAAGAACGAGGCGACGAGACCCGCCAGGCCCGCGTAGTTCACGATCCTGCTCAGCACCGTCGCCTCGCCGTCCGGCTGGAGCGCCTCCACCAGCGGGTTGCCCGCGTCCTGGACCGCCGCCGAACCGCGCGCCCCGGCCGCCGCGAAGAAGGTCATCACGGCCAGCACCACCAGGATGCCCATCGACCAGCGGATCGCGCGCGGCAGCGTACGAGCCGGCTCCCGGGTCTCCTCGGCGGCCAGCGGCACACCCTCCACGCCCAGGAAGAACCACATGCCGAACGGGAAGGCCGCCCAGATTCCCAGCAGCCCCATCGGCAGCCAGGAACTCGCGCCCAGCGCCGAGGTGTCCACCGGGATGTCGTCCAGCGAGGAGGCGTCGAACTCGGGCAGCGCCGCCAGCGCGAACACCACCAGCGCCGCCACCGCGATACCGGTGACGACGAAGCTGAACCGCAGCGCCTCGCCCACGCCCCACAGGTGGATGCCGATGAAGATGACGAAGCAGGCCAGGTAGACCGGCCAGCCCGACTCCAGGCCGAACAGACCGAGGGACTCGACGTAGTCGCCGATGAAGATGGAGATCGCGGCGGGCGCCAGCACGTACTCGATGAGGATCGCCGTGCCGGTGAGGAAGCCGCCCCACGGGCCGAGCGCCCGGCGGGCGAAGCCGTAGCCGCCGCCCGCCGTGGGCAGGATCGACGACAGCTCGGCGAGCGCGAACACCATGCAGGTGTACATGGCGCCCATCAGGACCATGGCGATCGCCAGACCGCCGAAGCCGCCCTCGGCCAGGCCGAAGTTCCAGCCGGAGTAGTCGCCGGAGACGACGTACGCGACGCCGAGGCCGGTCAGCAGCAGCCAGCCCGCGCTGCCCCGGCGCAGTTTCCGGCGTTCCAGGTAGTCGTCGGGCTCACCGGCGGGTTCACGGGATGCGGATGGAAGGCTCACGGCACGGCTCCCCAGGAGGCGGTGTGGCGCGGACGATGGTAATGGAACGTATCCAGACCTTTGTGGGCCCATACCTTCGTGGCGCACCCGACGCGCGCGCAACCCCCGTGCGTTAAGCCGGGGTAAACCCTGCCCCGGTCCGCCGCGCGCCACACCGTCAGGCGAGGAACCCCCGCAACAGCGCCGCCGTCCCCGCACAGTGCTCCCGCATCACCTCACGCGCCCCGTCCGCGTCCCCCTCCAGCACCGCCTCCACCAGCGCCGCGTGCTGGCGCTGCGAGTGCTCCAGGTTGCGCACCAGCAGCGGAATGCAGTCCAGCAGGTCGTTCACCGTCGCCCGGACGGCCGCGTACTGCGCGGTCAGCGTGGGCGAGCCGGACAGCTCCGCCAGGGTGAGGTGGAACAGCGTGTCCGCCCGCCGGTAGTCGCCCAGCGGCGCCTCCTGCGTGCCCGCCAGCGCCTCCCGCAGCCGCCCCGCCCGCTCGTCCGTCAGCCCGTGCGCCGCGCAGAGCCCCGCCGCGCCCACCTCCAGCACCTCCCGGAAGCGCAGCACATCCTCGATGTCCACCTCGGCGATCCGCCGCCGCAGCTCCTCCTCGCCGGCGTCCGTCGGCCGGGGCAGCACGAACGTCCCGCCGTACCGGCCGCGCCGCGACTCCACCAGGCCCTGGTCCTGGAGCACCTTCAGCACCTCGCGCAGCGTCACCCGGCTGATCCCCAGCCGCTCCGCCAGCTCCCGCTCGGCCGGCAGCCGCTCCCCGCCCGCCACCAGGCCCAGCCGCACCACCTGGAGGATCTGCTCCAGCGCCTCCTCGAAGCCGTTGCCCGCACGGACCTGCCGCAGCACCGGCGCCAGCCGGTCCCCGACCGCGCCGACCGCATCCTTGGGCATCTGGTCGCGCCCCCTTCCCAAGTAATGGTTCCCGGCAATACCTTATGGCTCCCGGCTGATCGAAGAAGCCCCAGGAGGCCCTCCCGTGGCAGACCGCACACCCCCGCTCGCCGTCGAGGAACTGCACGCCCTCGTCGCGAGCGGCGAGATCGACACTGTCGTCCTGGCCTTCCCCGACATGCAAGGGCGGCTCCAGGGCAAGCGGTTCGCCGCGCGCTTCTTCCTCGACGAGGTCCTCCGCCACGGCACCGAGGGCTGCAACTACCTGCTCGCCGTCGACGCCGACATGAACACCGTCGACGGCTACGCCATGTCCTCCTGGGACACCGGCTACGGCGACTTCGCCATGTACCCCGACCTCGACACCCTGCGCCGGGTCCCCTGGAACGAGGGCACCGCGATGGTCGTCGCCGACCTCGCCTGGGCCGACGGCTCCCCGGTGGCCGCAGCGCCCCGGCAGATACTGCGCCGGCAGCTCGACCGGCTCGCCGCCCTCGGCTACACCGCCCAGGCCGGCACAGAGCTGGAGTTCATCGTCTTCAAGGACACCTACGAACAGGCCTGGGACTCCGGCTACCGCGGCCTCACCCCGGCCAACCAGTACAACGTCGACTACTCGGTGCTCGGCACCGGCCGCATCGAGCCCCTGCTGCGCCGCATCCGGAACGAGATGGCCGGCGCCGGCCTCACCGTCGAGTCCGCCAAGGGCGAGTGCAACCCCGGCCAGCACGAGATCGCCTTCCGCTACGACGAGGCCCTGGTCACCTGCGACCAGCACGCGATCTACAAGACCGGCGCCAAGGAGATCGCCGCGCAGGAGGGCGTCTCCCTCACCTTCATGGCCAAGTACAACGAACGCGAGGGCAACTCCTGCCACATCCACCTCTCGCTCGCCGACCTCGGCGGCGACAGTGCCATGCCGGACTCCCCGGAGGACCCGGACCGCATGTCCCAGGTGATGCGCCACTTCCTCGCCGGACAGCTCGCCGCACTCCGCGAGTTCTCCCTGCTCTACGCCCCGCACATCAACTCCTACAAGCGGTTCCAGCCGGGCTCCTTCGCCCCGACCGCCGTCGCCTGGGGCCACGACAACCGCACCTGCGCGCTGCGTGTCGTCGGCCACGGCCGCTCCCTGCGCTTCGAGAACCGGCTGCCCGGCGGCGACGTCAACCCGTACCTGGCCGTGGCCGGCATGGTCGCCGCCGGCCTGCACGGCATCGAGCAGCGCCTGGAACTGCCCGAGCCCTGCGCGGGCAACGCCTACACCGCCGGCTTCGACCACGTCCCCACCACGCTCCGTGAGGCCGCCGAGCTGTGGGAGCACAGCGAGATCGCCAAGGCGGCCTTCGGCGAGGAGGTCGTCGCCCACTACCGCAACATGGCGCGCGTCGAGATCGACGCCTACGACGCCGCGGTCACCGACTGGGAGCTGCGCCGCTCCTTCGAACGCATGTGAGGCCCCGAGTGTCCGACCAGCCCACCGAGCTCCAGGTGCGCAACCCCGCCACCGAGGAGGTCATCGCCACCGTCCCGGCCGCGAGCCCCGCCGACGTGGACGCCGCCGTCGCCCGCGCGGCCCGCGCGCAGACCGCCTGGACCGCCCTCGCGCCCGGCGAACGCGCCCGCCTGCTGCGCCGGTTCGCCGCCGCCGTCGACGACCACGTCGAGGAACTCGCCCTGCTGGAGGTCCGCGAGGCCGGCCACACCCTCGGCAACGCCCGCTGGGAGGCCGGCAACGTCCGCGACCTGCTCGACTACGCGGCCGGGGGAGTGGAACGCCTCACCGGCCGCCAGATCCCCGTGCCGGGCGGCGTCGACGTCACCTTCCTCGAACCGCTCGGCGTCGTCGGCGTCATCGCGCCCTGGAACTTCCCCATGCCCATCGCGGCCTGGGGCACCGCCCCCGCCCTCGCCGCCGGCAACGCGGTCCTCCTCAAGCCCGCCGAGACCACCCCCCTCACCGCCCTGCGCCTCGCGGAACTCGCCCTGGAGGCGGGCCTTCCCGAGAGCCTGTTCCAGGTGCTCCCCGGACACGGCCCGGTCACCGGCAACGCCCTCGTCGAACACCCCGGCGTCGCCAAGATCGTGTTCACCGGGTCGACGGCCGTCGGCAAGCGGGTGTGGGCCAAGGGGGCCGACCGCCTCAAGCGGGTCACCCTCGAACTCGGCGGCAAGAGCCCCAACATCGTCTTCGCCGACGCCGACCTGGAGGCCGCCGCGGCCGCTGCCCCCATGTCCTTCCTCGACAACGCCGGACAGGACTGCTGCGCCCGCACCCGCATCCTCGTCGAACGGACCGCCTACGACCGTTTCCTGAACCTGCTCGCGCCCGCGATCGAGGCCGTCCGCGTCGGCGACCCGGGCCGCGACGAGGACGTCGACATGGGCCCGCTGATCTCCCGCAGCCAGCTCGACCGCGTCCGCTCCTACGTCCCCGACACCCTCGACGGCATCCGCGGCAAGGCCCCCGAAGGCCCTGGCTACTGGTTCCCGCCGACTGTCCTGACCGGCGTGGCCCCGGAGGACCGGGTCGCCGTGGAGGAGGTCTTCGGGCCCGTCGCCGTCGTCCTCCCCTTCGACGACGAGGCCGACGCCGTCCGCCTGGCCAACGCCACCGACTACGGCCTCGCCGGCTCGCTGTGGACCCGTGACGTCGGCCGAGCCCTGCGCGTCTCCCGGGCCGTGCGCGCGGGCAACCTGTCGGTCAACTCGCACTCCGGCGTGCGTTATTGGACCCCCTTCGGCGGGTTCAAGCAGTCCGGCGTGGGCCGCGAGCTGGGCCCGGACGCCCTGACCGCCTTCACCGAAACCAAGAACGTCTTCATCAGCACGGAGGCCTGACCGCACATGAGCGAGGACATCATCTGCCGCCGCCTGACCGGCCGCACCGCCGTCGTCACCGGAGCCGGCAGCGGCATCGGGCTCGCCTCCGCGCGCCGCCTCGCCTCCGAGGGGGCGAACGTGGTCTGCGCGGACGTCGACGAGGTGCGCGGCAAGGCCGCCGCCGAGGAGACCGGCGGGATCTTCGTGAACACCGACGTCACCGACCCCGAGCAGGTCGAGGCGCTGTTCCGTACCGCGTACGAGACGTACGGCAGCGTCGACGTCGCCTTCAACAACGCGGGGATCTCACCGCCCGACGACGACTCCATCCTGGAGACCGGCCTGGAGGCGTGGAAACGCGTCCAGGAGGTCAACCTCACCTCCGTCTACCTGTGCTGCAAGGCCGCCATCCCCTACATGCGGGAGCAGGGCAAGGGCTCCGTCATCAACACCGCGTCCTTCGTCGCCCGGATGGGCGCGGCCACCTCGCAGATCTCGTACACCGCCTCCAAGGGCGGCGTCCTCGCCATGTCCCGGGAGCTCGGCGTGCAGTTCGCCCGGGAGGGCATCCGGGTCAACGCGCTGTGCCCCGGACCGGTCAACACCCCGCTGCTGCGGGAGCTGTTCGCCAAGGACCCGGAGCGGGCCGCGCGCCGGCTGGTGCACATCCCGCTCGGCCGGTTCGCCGAGGCCGAGGAGATCGCCGCCGCCGTCGCCTTCCTCGCCAGCGACGACTCCTCCTTCGTCAACGCCACCGACTTCCTCGTCGACGGCGGCATCTCGGGGGCGTACGTCACACCGCTGTAGCGGGCGGTACGCGGTGACGGCGCCCGTCGTTACAGTGCCCGGATGAGCATGACGCCCCCGCCCGGCTGGTACCCCGACCCGCACGCCCCTCACCTGGAGCGCTGGTGGGACGGCACGGCCTGGACCGAGCACCGGCGGACGCCGGCGGCCGGTTCCGCGCCGGCGTCGGGCGCGGTGGCGGGCGGGTTCGGTGCGCCGAGCGCCCCTCACACGCCGAGCGCGCCGGGTACGCCGGGGCCGTACGGGGCTGCGGGGGGCTTCGGTCCTCCGGCCGCGCCCGGTGGTGGCGGGTCCGGCGGCTCGGACGGGTCCGGCGGGGCCAAGGCCGTCGCGCTGACCGCCGCCGGGGCCGTGCTGGTCGCCGCCGTCGTCGCCGGGGCGCTGCTGCTCACCGGCGGCGAGGACGACCCGCGGGCCGGGACCGTTCCGACGTCCACGGTCTCCGCCCCGGAGACCAGGCCGAAATCCGCGTCCCCCTCACCCCCCGCATCCGAGCCCGGACCCGGGGACGAAGGGGTCGTCGAGGACGAGCTCAACGGCGTCACCTTCCCGCTCCTCGACGGCTGGGTGCGGCCGCAGCACGTGGTCGAGAAGGACGCCGTCATGACCACCGACGGCACCCACGACTGCCCCGGCGAGGGCTCCCTCTGCCGCGGCGGCCTGGTCCTCTCCCGCACGGTGACCGCGACCGACGAGTCCTCGCCCCGTGCGCTCGCCGAGGCGGACATCTCCGAGGCGGCCGAGGCGGCCTTCGACGAGGACACCCTCGGCAGCCGCCCCTACGGCGGCATGGAGTCCCACCAGGTCCTCAAGGCGGGCCCGGTCGCGGTGGCGGGCCGCGCCGGATACCTCGTGCGCTGGCAGGTGACCACCGCCAAGGGCCCCGGCGGCTACGTGCAGTCGCTGGTGTTCCCGTCCAGCGTCGGCACCGAGTCCCCGGTCCTCGTCCGGTTCGTCTTCGAGGCCGGCCCCGACGGCCCGCCCCTCGCCGACATGGACCGCATCACCAAGGGCATCCGCTCGGTCGCCGACCAGGCCTCCGGCGGCGGGGTCGGCAGCAGCATCGGCCCGGACGACTGAGCCCGGGTCACTACAGGAACGTCCGCCCCTCACCCCGGTACGTCGGCACGGTCGCCGTCACGGTGTCGCCCTCGACCAGGTGCAGCGCGTCGAACCGTTCGCACAGTTCGCCCGCCTTGGCGTGCCGGAACCACACCTTGTCGCCGATCAGCAGATCGTCCGCCACCGGTCCCAGCAGGGGCGTCTGCACCTCGCCGGCCCCCTCCTGCGGGTCGTAACGCAGGCCCTCGGGCAGGTACGGCACGGGCAGCCGGTCCGCGCCGGGCGCGCCGGAGGCCGGATAGCCCCCGCCCAGCACCGTCACCACGCCGACCCCGGGCCGCCGGACGACGGGCAGGGCGAACAGCGCGGCCGGCCGGCCCGTGAACGACGTGTAGTTGTCGAACAGCCGGGGCACGTACAGCCCCGACCCGGCCGCGATCTCGGTCACCGCGTCCTCCGCCGCCGTGTGCTGCACGCTGCCCGTGCCGCCGCCGTTGACGAACTCCAGGTCCGGTACGACCTCGCGCACCGCCCGCACCACCGCCGCCCGCCGCTCGGCGAGTTCACGGCGCGCGGCGGCCTGCATCAGCCGCACCGCACGGGACCGCAGCGGCCGCCCGGCCACCGCGTCCCCGACACCGGCCACATGACCCTCGTACGCCATGATGCCGACGACCTCGAAGCCCGGCCGCCGGGCCACCGCGCGGGCCACCTCGGCGACCTGGGCGGGGGAGTGCAGCGGGGAGCGCCGGGCGCCGACCCGCATCCGCCCGCCCAGCAGCCTGAGCGACGTGTCCAACTCCAGGCACACGCGCACCACTTCGCCGCCACCCTCCCGCGCGGCGTCGATCAGGTCCAGCTGCGCCGGGTCGTCGACCATGACGGTGACGGCCGCGGCGAGCTTGGGGTCGGCGGCGAGTTCGGCGTACCCGGCGCGGTCGGCCGACGGGTAGGCGAGCAGGACGTCGTCGAATCCGGAGCGGGCCAGCCACAGCGACTCGGCGAGGGTGAACGACATGATCCCCGCGAACCCCTCGCGGGCCAGGACCCGTTCGAGCAGCGCCCGGCAGCGCACGGACTTGCTGGCGACCCGGATCGGCTTGCCCCCGGCACGGCGGACCAGATCGTCCGCGTTGGCGTCGAAGGCGTCGAGATCCACGATCGCGACGGGGGCGTCGAGCTGGGCGGTGGCCCGGTCGTAACGGGCCCGGTCGGCGGCGCGCGCAGTCATGACCGAAGCCTGCCAGACCGGATTACCGCAGGGTAGAGGGACGTTCCGGGCAGATGCCGCGGGCCTGCGGACTGGTTCCCGTTCGGCGCGCCGCACGCCGTAGAGTGACGCGCACGCACGGCGGTACGGGGCCGGCCCGGTCGTCCGGGCGGATGACGCGCCTGCCGTGCGGGTATCTGTGCCCGGGACGCGTCCGCGCCCGGCCACTGGGCAGCGATACGCCGGCCGCGGACGAGGTCCGGCCCGGGCACGAGGAAACGGGGGGTGCATGAGCACGGAAGCGCGCCGCGCCTCCCTTCCCCCGCGCCCCTCGGTCCCGCCGCGCCCGGCCCAGCCCCCCGCCCCCGCCTCCCCGCCCGACGCACGCGCGCGCACCTCGGGCGGCCCCGGCCTCTTCGACCCCCGGACCCCGCGCGCCTCCGAACCCGTCGATCCCGCCGCGCGGACGGCGGACGGACGCGAGGGTGACGCGCCGGGCGTGCAGGGCGACGTCCCTTCGGCGGCCGGTGCGCGGGGCTCCGCCCCGGACCCGGCTCCTCGAACGCCGGAAGAGTCAAGTCCCCGTAAGGACACGTCCGGTCACGGCGCTGACGTCCCGCGCCCGCGCTTCCCCCGCATCGGCACCACCGGTACCACCGGCACCGACAGCTCCGCCCCCGCCGCGCCCCCGCCGCAGGCGTCCGCCCGGTTCCCCGACGCCCCGCCCACCGTCGGCCGGGGCATGCCCTCTCAGGACGCCGCGCCTCCCGCCCCCTCGGCGCCTCCGCGTCCCGCCGTACACCCCGCCCCCTCCGTACCTCCGCGTCCCGTCGTACGCCCCGGCGCCGAGACCCCGTCGGAGACGACGGCCCGGCTGCGCCCCGTACCCCCCGCCGCCCCCGAGGCCCCGACGGCACCCCCGGCCCGCGGCACCGCGCCCGCCGGCCGCACCGGTACCCCCGTCCCGCCCCGCGCCGCCGAACCGGACCCCGCGCTGTCGTGGAGCGCCCCCATGGCGCCCGGCGGCGTCCCCGGCGGGCGCCCCACCGTGATCACCTTCGGGGAGCCCGGGCGGTACGACGGGGGCGGACCGTCACGCCCGTTCGCCCGGCGCACCCGTGCGCAGGTCGTGGCCGCCGTGATCTGCCTGGTCCTCGGCACCGGCCTGATCGGCGGCGCCGTCACCGGTGCCTGGCTCGCCGACGGCCCCGAGGGACCCGGCACCCGGCACGCCTTCACCGTCGCCGGGGACCTGTGGCACGACGTCCCCGTCGACCAGCTCTTCCCGCCCACCGTCCAGGGCGGGGGAGCGGGCCCCGGCGAGGCCGACCGGGCCTGGACCCGGATCGCCGTCGCCCCCGACAGCGGCTGCAAGGGCGCCTTCGACGCCCTGCTCACCCGCGTCCTCACCCCCGTCGGCTGCGAGCGCCTGCTGCGCGCCACCTACACCGACGCCACCCAGAGCCACGTCACCACCGTCGGCCTGCTGTTCACCGAGGCCGACGCGGCCGGCATGAAAGCCCTGGCCGGCCGCTTCGACCGCGAACGCCTGGACCGCCGCGGCGACCTCGTCCCGCTGCCGTACGCCGCCAAGGGCACCGCGGCCGAGGGCTTCGGCCCCGAGCAGCGCGCCTCCTGGGCGATCTCCGTGCTCACCGACGCCCCCGTCGTCGTCTACGCCGTCTCCGGCTGGGCCGACGGCCGTACCGTCGACGAGCCCCGGCCCGCCGAGGACGCCATGCGGCCCGGAGCCACCACCGCCCCCGCCCAGGCGGGCCTCGGTCACGAGGCCCGGGGCCTCGCCGACCGGTTCGAACGCGCCCTGCGCAAGCGGGCCGGAAGCGCCACGGAGCGTCCGTCATGAGGAAGCGCCCCGCCGCCCTCGGCGGCCTGCTCGCCGCCGCCCTGGTGCTGGTCCCCGTGACCGCCGCGCACGCCGACGCCATCCGCGACCGGCAGTGGGGCCTCGACGCCCTGCACGCCGACCGGGCCTGGAGCACCACGCGCGGCGCGGGCGTCACCGTCGCCGTCCTGGACACCGGGGTCGAGGCCGACCACCCCGACCTCGACGGCAACGTCCTGGCCGGCAAGGACCTGGTCGGCTTCGGCGCCCGCGAGGGCGACGAGGCCTGGGCCCGCCACGGCACCGCCATGGCCGGCATCATCGCCGGTCATGGCCACGGCCCGGGAAACGGCGACGGCGTCCTGGGCGTCGCCCCCGAGGCGAAGATCCTCCCCGTCCGCGTCATCCTCGAGGACAAGGACCCGGCCCGCGCCAAGGCCCGCAGCACCCGCGGCAACGCCCTCGCCGAAGGCATCCGCTGGGCCGCCGACCACGGCGCCGACGTCATCAACCTCTCCCTCGGCGACGACTCCGCCTCAGCGCACCCCGAACCCGGCGAGGACGAAGCCATCCAGTACGCCCTGCGCAAGGGCGTCGTCGTCGTCGCCTCCGCGGGCAACGGCGGCGACAAGGGCGACCGGATCTCCTACCCGGCGGCCTACCCGGGTGTCATCGCCGCCACCGCCGTCGACCGCTACGGCACCCGCGCCCCCTTCTCCACCCGCCGCTGGTACGCCACCGTCAGCGCCCCCGGCGTCGACGTGATCATCGCCGACCCCGACCACAAGTACTACGAGGGCTGGGGCACCAGCGCCGCCGCCGCGTTCGTCTCCGGATCCGTCGCCCTGGTGAGGTCGGCGCACCCGGACCTGACCCCGGCCCAGATCAAGCGGCTCCTGGAGGACACCGCCCGCAACGCCCCCGCCGACGGCCGCGACGACTCCCGCGGCTTCGGCTTCGTCGACCCGGCCGCCGCGATCGAGGCCGCCGGCCGGCTGAGGCCCGAGGGGCTGAAGGCGGCTGCCTACGGGGACGAGTACTTCGGCCCCGGCCCGGACGCCGACACCCCCGGCGACGACACCGCCGACTGGGCCGCGCCCCTGGCGGGCGGCGCCGGCGGCGTGCTGCTGGTCGCCGCGGTGGTCCTCTGGCGCGCCCGCCGCCCCGAGAACGAGAACTTCTAAAGGCGTTCCGCCAGCACGTCCACGGCCTCCCGCGCCGCCTCCTCCACCCGCGCCACCCCCTCCGCCATCGACGCGTGCCCGTCCGACAGCACCGCCACGGCACACACGCGCCCGCCGGTCGTCACGCACCCCGTGCTGTTCACGACCCACAGCCCGGTCGCGTCCCGGGGCAGCCAGCCGTTCTTCACGGCCCATCCGGTGCCCGGGTCGGCCAAGGCCGGCACGCCCCAGGCCTGCTCCGGCACGACCCGCTCCATCAGCTCCCGTACGTACGCCCGCGCCGGCGCGTCCAGTACCGCGTCCGCCTCCCCGCCCGGCGCGAAGATCATCCGCAGCAACGCCACGCGGTCCGCGGCCGTGGTCCGGGTCAGCCCCCAGCGCGCGTCGGCCACGGTGCGGGTCAGGCCCAGGCGGGCGTCGGCCGTGCCCAGGCCCGCGGCCCGCCCGACGACCTGCCACAGCGCCGTCGCCGCGTCGTTGTCGCTGCGCACGATCATCGCCTCCGCGTGCGCCCGCTCGGCGGCGGTGAGGTCCCGGCCCCCGTCCCGCGCGCCGAGCAGCAGCGCCGTCAGGATGTCCACCTTCACCACGCTCGCGGTCACGAAGACCCCTTCGCCCGAGGCGTACGTCTCCCCGCTCGCCAGATCCAGCGCCGCCACCGACACCCTCGGCCCGTCCGTCACCTCGCGCTCCCTCCCGCCCGCGTCCGGGCGTCCCGCGCACGGCCGCTAAGGTCGGTGACCGTGGCGAACAAGAACATTCCCGACTCCCCCTTCCGTGACGACGACGGAACCGCCGACCCACGGCTGAGCGCCGCGCTCGCCGCCTGGGCCGAGGACGGCAACGCCGTCGGACCGGTCCTGGAGGCGCTCAAGGACGCCCGGCTGCTCGTCCCCGTGGTGGCTCTGCTCGGAGAGGTGGAGGAGGACGACAGAGAGGGGCGCGAAGCTCCTCGGAAGGGTGGCGACGGGCGACGGGGGGCCGGGTTGCGCCGCGAGAAGACCAGCGACATGGCCGTGCCCACCCTGAAGGCAGGCGGCCGCACCGCGCTGCCCGCGTTCACCTCCACCGACGCGCTCGCCCGCTGGGACGCGGACGCCCGCCCCGTCGCCGTACCGCTGCACCAGGCGCTCCAGGCCGCCGCGCACGAGAAGGCGGACACGGTGGTCCTCGACCTCGCCGGTCCCGTGCCCTTCGAACTGACCGGGCCCACGCTGCTCGCCCTCGCCGAGGGCCGCACCAGCACCGACCCGCTGCGGGACCCCGCCGTCGTCGAGGCCGTACGGGCCGCCGTCGCCGCCGAGCCCGCCGTGCTGCGCGCCCACCTCGGGCCGGGGCAGGCCGACGGCACCCTCGCCCTGGTCCTCGACCCGGCCGCGCAGGTCGCCGAGGCCGCCCGCGCCGTGGCACAGCGGCTCGCCGCCGACGAGACACTGAGGGCCCGCCTGGTGCGCGGCCTCGACCTGGCAGTCCTGCCGGCCGAGGCGACGCCGCCCGGCGAGCCCTTGTACGTACGTAACTGAAAAGACCGTGACCGGGAAGACGGAGCGGGCGCCCCGGTGAAGGGGCGCCCGCTCGGTCAGCCGTAGATCGCGCCCGTGTACTTCTCGCCCGGCCCCTGACCCGGCTCGTCCGGGACCACGGAGGCCTCGCGGAAGGCGAGCTGCAGCGACTTCAGGCCGTCCCGCAGCGGCGCCGCGTGGAAGGAGCTGATCTCGGTCGCCGAGGCGTCCAGCAGACCGGCCAGCGCGTGCACCAGCTTGCGGGCCTCGTCCAGGTCCTTGTGCTGGTCGCCCTCCTCGGTCAGACCGAGCTTCACGGCGGCGGCGCTCATCAGGTTGACGGCGACCGTCACGATCACCTCGACCGCCGGGACCTCCGCGATGTCGCGGGCCATGGCGTCGAAGTCGGGGTTGCCGGGGGTCTCGGGGGTGTCCGAGGGGGAGGTCTCACTCATGCCCCACACGATAGGCGGTGGCGTCCGGCGCCCTCCGGTTAGCCCTTGTCAAGCGATCCTGGTAATCTGGTGGGCGACCGGTCGGACCCGTATGCCTCATGGTGCACAGGCCCGGCCCACAAGTGGAGGCCTTGAACTCCCACCTGGCCGCCCTCAGGGCGGCGGGTCACCGGTCAGGCGGTCCCGTCCCCGAGTCGGCGATCAGCCCGAAAGCGCGCCCCGCGGTCCTCGCGGCGGTGCTCCGGTAGTTCGAGGAGCCCCGCCTGTGATCGTCCGGGGCATTTTTTGTGTTTCGGTGCGGTTAGGTCTCACAAGAACAGAGACGTTACGCGGCTGTCCGCCAGACCGTCGCGTGGTGCTACCGAGGAGGATCCATCAGCGCCGAGCCCCGCATCAACGACCGGATTCGCGTTCCCGAGGTGCGACTTGTCGGTCCCAGCGGCGAGCAGGTCGGGATTGTCCCGCTTGCCAAGGCCCTGGAGCTTGCGCAGGAGTACGACCTCGACCTCGTGGAGGTCGCGGCGAACGCCCGTCCGCCCGTGTGCAAGCTCATGGACTACGGGAAGTTCAAGTACGAGTCGGCCATGAAGGCCCGTGAGGCGCGCAAGAACCAGGCGCACACGGTCATCAAGGAGATGAAGCTCCGGCCGAAGATCGACCCGCACGACTACGACACCAAGAAGGGTCACGTCGTCCGGTTCCTCAAGCAGGGCGACAAGGTCAAGATCACGATCATGTTCCGTGGTCGCGAGCAGTCCCGGCCGGAGCTCGGCTACCGACTGCTGCAGCGTCTCGCGGAGGACGTGGCCGACCTCGGGTTCGTGGAGTCGAACCCGAAGCAGGACGGCCGCAACATGATCATGGTTCTCGGTCCGCACAAGAAGAAGACCGAGGCGATGGCCGAGGCCCGCCAGGCACAGGAAGCCCGCAAGGCAGAAGCGAAGGCCAACCCCGGCAAGTCGCAGAACGCCGCGGACGCGGACTCCGTCCAGGCGGCCGAGGAGCCGGCCGAGGCGTGACTCCCCGGGGCGCCAGCCCCAGGAAGCAACCCGAACAAGTACGACGCTCCACCGTGCCCGGTTTCACGACCGGGCACAGGAGCGCCACCGACGAGGAGAGAACGGCGCTATGCCGAAGAACAAGTCGCACAGCGGTGCCAGCAAGCGCTTCAAGATCACCGGCTCCGGCAAGGTGCTCCGCGAGCGTGCCGGCAAGCGCCACCTGCTCGAGCACAAGTCGTCCCGCGTGACGCGTCGCCTCACCGGCAACGCCGAGATGGCCCCGGGCGACGCCGCGAAGATCAAGAAGCTTCTCGGCAAGTGACGCCCCGGCGCGCGAGCGCCGTACGTACGTCAGACCGGGACCCAATCGATTTCGGGCCGTGTGAGCACCACCACGGCCCCGCTACAAGGAGTTAACAAGTGGCACGCGTCAAGCGGGCAGTCAACGCCCACAAGAAGCGCCGGGCGATCCTCGAGCAGGCCTCCGGCTACCGCGGTCAGCGTTCGCGCCTGTACCGCAAGGCCAAGGAGCAGGTCACCCACTCGCTGGTCTACAACTACAACGACCGCAAGAAGCGCAAGGGCGACTTCCGTCAGCTGTGGATCCAGCGCATCAACGCCGCTGCCCGCGCCAACGGCATCACCTACAACCGCTTCATCCAGGGTCTGAAGGCCGCCAACGTCGAGGTCGACCGCAAGATCCTGGCCGAGCTGGCCGTCAACGACGCCACCGCCTTCGCCGCGCTCGTCGAGGTCGCGCAGAAGGCGCTGCCCGCGGACGTGAACGCGCCCAAGGCTGCGTGAGGTCGTCGGCCTCGGCCGACGTTCCATTTCTCCGGGACCCGCAGGCTTCGGCCTGCGGGTCCCGTTGTTGTCGTTGCCCTCGGCCGGGTCGTCGGCCGCGGGTTCGTCGTGGTTGGTCGCGCAGTTCCCCGCGCCCCTGGGGGTGCTGTGCCGACCCCCGGTCGGGAAGTTGAAGGTGACTGAAAATGGTGTCCGTCGGTCCTGAGCTGATCTCTCCCCGTTCCGCCCGGGTGAGTGCCGCGCGGCGGCTCGCCAAGCGGAACTTCCGGGGGAAGGAACGGCTGTTCCTCGCCGAGGGGCCGCAGGCCGTCCGGGAGGCCGCCGCGCACCGTACCCAGGACACCGCCACGCTCGTCGAGCTGTTCGCCACCCCCGAGGCCGCCGAGCGCTACGCCGACATCGTCGGCGCCGCCCGGGACGCCGGCGCCCGCGTCCACCTCGCCTCCGAGCAGGTCGTCGCCGACATCTCCACCACCGTCACCCCGCAGGGCCTGGTGGGCGTGTGCCGTTTCCTGGACACCCCGTTCGAGGAGATCCTCGCCGCCCGCCCCCGCCTGGTCGCCGTCCTCGCCAACGTGCGCGACCCCGGCAACGCCGGGACCGTACTGCGCTGCGCCGACGCCGCCGGGGCCGACGCCGTCGTCCTCACCGACGCCTCCGTCGACCTGTACAACCCCAAGGCCGTCCGCGCCTCCGTCGGATCCCACTTCCACCTGCCCGTCGCCGTGAACGTGCCCGTCGAGCGGGCCGTCGCCGGACTGCGCGACGCCGGTGTGCGGCTGCTCGCCGCCGACGGGGCCGGCGACCGGGACCTCGACGAGGAACTCGACAAGGGCACCATGGGCGGCCCCACCGCCTGGGTCTTCGGCAACGAGGCGTGGGGGCTGCCCGAGGAGACCCGCGCCCTCACCGACGCCGTCGTCCGGGTGCCCATCCACGGAAAGGCGGAGAGTCTGAACCTCGCCACCGCCGCCGCCGTATGTCTCTACGCGTCGGCACGTGCACAGCGCGCCGCCGGAGGGTCCCGCTCCGTCACCGGGAGCTAGTAGGCTGACCAGCTCGGGGACCCTCCCCAGTCTTTCGGCCGGGGCCCGAGGACGGGGCGCCCCGAGGACGTTCCGAGAGGTGGGGTACGGGGATGAGCGTCGGCACGAGCAGCGCACCGGGAGCAGAGCGCACGGCGCGCCCGCCCGCGCCCCGGCCCGGTGACGTCGCCGACCTCGGCATCCACCCCGACCAGCTCCCCGACGGACTCGTCGTCGCCGACGAGCACGGCCGGGTGATCTGCTTCAACGCCGCCGCCGTACGCATCACCGCCGTCCCCGCCGAACAGGCCCTCGGCCGGTCCCTGGAGACCGCGCTGCCGTTAGAGGACCTGGAGGGGCGCCGCTGGTGGCAGCTCACCGACCCCTACGGCGGCCTCGCCATCCGGGTCGGCCAGCCCGAGCGCAACCTCCTGCTGCCCGGCGGCCGTGAGGTCCTCGTCTCCGCCCGCTACGTCCGCACCCGCCCCACCGGACCCGTCCGCCGTGTCGTCGTCACCCTGCGCGACACCGAGGCACGCCGCCGCACCGAGCGCAGCCACGCCGAGCTGATCGCCACCGTCGCGCACGAACTGCGCTCCCCGCTCACCTCGGTCAAAGGCTTCACCGCCACCCTCCTCGCCAAGTGGGAACGCTTCACCGACGACCAGAAGCGGCTCATGCTGGAGACCGTCGATGCCGACGCCGACCGCGTCACCCGGCTGATCGCCGAGCTGCTCGACATATCCCGCATCGACTCCGGGCGCCTGGAGGTGCGCCGCCAGCCCGTCGACATCGGGGCCGCCGTGGGCCGGCACATCCAGGCCTACGTCGCCGCCGGGCAGGCGGCCGACCGGTTCCTGCTGCGGGTGCAGCACCCGCTGCCCGCGCTGTGGGCCGATCCCGACAAGATCGACCAGGTGCTGAGCAACCTGCTGGAAAATGCCGTGCGTCACGGCGAGGGAACCGTCACCATCGACATCACACCCTCGGCGTCCCCGCGTGACCGCGAGCACGCCGAACCCGCAGCCACGTCGGTCACCGTCAGCGACGAGGGGCCCGGCATCCCGGAGGAGTCCATGAACCGCGTCTTCACCCGCTTCTGGCGGGGCAGCAAGCGCGGTGGCACGGGCCTCGGGCTGTACATCGTCAAGGGCATCGTCGAGGCCCACGGCGGCACCATCACGGTCGGACGCGCCCCCGGCGGCGGCGCCGAATTCCGATTTACGTTGCCCGTGGCGGCCCCCGCGTATCTCACCTGAGACGCAGGCGGCCCCCCACGGGCGCCTTCGCGTTCCCCCACCCCGTTAGACTCGGCCTTTGGCACCTTTGCGTCCCGAGGACGGAAAGCCGCGACGCCGAGCAGACGCGCGACGGACCATTCGTCCACGAGTCGATGACGGGGACCATCAGCCAGCCAACCGGAAGCACGGGAAGAGATGTCGGCACCGAATAAGTCGTACGACCCTGTCGAGGTCGAGGCGTTGAAACCGGAAGAGATCGAGCGCATGCGGGACGAGGCGCTCGCCGCCTTCGCCGCCGCGGACTCCCTCGACGCGCTCCAGGAGGCCAAGGTCGCGCACACCGGCGGCACGTCCCCGCTGGCCCTGGCCAACCGTGAGATCGGCGCCCTGCCCCCGCACGCCAAGGCCGAGGCCGGCAAGCGCGTCGGCCAGGCGCGCGGTGCCGTGAACAAGGCGTTCGCCGCCCGCCAGGCCGAGCTGGAGGCCGAGCGCGACGCGCGCGTCCTGGTCGAGGAGGCCGTGGACGTCACGCTGCCCCACGACCGCGTCCCGGCCGGCGCCCGGCACCCGCTCACCACCCTCTCCGAGCGCATCGAGGACATCTTCGTGGCCATGGGCTACGAGGTCGCCGAGGGCCCCGAGGTCGAGGCCGAGTGGTTCAACTTCGACGCCCTGAACATCGGCCCGGACCACCCCGCCCGAGGCGAGGCCGACACCTTCTTCGTGCAGGGTCCGGAAGGCGGCACCGAGTCCGGTGTCGTGCTGCGCACCCACACCTCGCCCGTGCAGGTCCGCTCCCTGCTCGACCGCGAGCTGCCGGTCTACGTGATCTGCCCCGGCCGGGTCTACCGCACCGACGAGCTGGACGCCACGCACACGCCGGTGTTCCACCAGGTCGAGCTGCTCGCCGTGGACGAGGGCCTGACCATGGCGGACCTCAAGGGCACCCTGGACCACATGGTGCAGTCGCTGTTCGGCGCGGAGATGAAGACGCGGCTGCGGCCGAACTTCTTCCCCTTCACGGAGCCGTCCGCCGAGATGGACATGCTCTGCTACGTCTGCAAGGGCGCGTCCGTCGGCAACCCCGACCGGCCCTGCCGCACCTGCTCCAGCGAGGGCTGGATCGAGCTCGGCGGCTGCGGCATGGTCAACCCGCGGGTGCTCACCGCCTGCGGCGTCGACCCGGAGAAGTACAGCGGCTTCGCCTTCGGGTTCGGCATCGAGCGGATGCTGATGTTCCGCCACAACGTCGAAGACATGCGAGACATGGTCGAGGGTGACGTCCGGTTCACCCGGCCGTTCGGGATGGAGATCTGATGCGGGTCCCGCTTTCCTGGCTGCGGGAGTACGTCGACCTGCCGGCCACCGAGACCGGCCGTGACGTGCAGGCCAAGCTGATTTCGGCCGGCCTCGAGGTCGAGACCGTCGAGCACCTCGGCGCCGACCTCAAGGGCCCGCTCGTCGTCGGTCAGGTGCTGACCGTCGAGGAGCTCGAGGGCTTCAAGAAGCCGATCCGCTTCTGCACCGTCGACGTCGGCCAGGCCAACGGCACCGGTGAGCCCCAGGAGATCGTCTGCGGCGCCCGCAACTTCGCCGTCGGCGACAAGGTCGTCGTGGTCCTGCCCGGCGCCACCCTGCCCGGCGGCTTCTCGATCAGCGCCCGCAAGACCTACGGCAAGGTCTCGCACGGCATGATCTGCTCCAGCGGCGAGCTGGGCATGGGCGACGACGGCACCCACGGCATCATCGTGCTGCCGCCGGAGACCGAGGTCGGCAAGGACGCCATCGAGCTGCTCGAACTGGTCGACGAGGTCCTGGACATCGCCGTCACCGCCAACCGCGGCGACTGCCTGTCCATCCGCGGCGTCGCCCGCGAGACCGCCATCGCCTACGGCCTGCCGCTGCGCGACCCGGCGCTGCTCGACGTACCCGGCCCGAACGCCTTCGGTTACCCGGTGAAGGTCTCCGACCCGGCCGGCTGCGACCGCTTCACCGCCCGTACGGTGACCGGCCTGAGCCCCGAGGCGCGCTCCCCGATCTGGCTCCAGCGCCGCCTGCAGAAGGTCGGCATGCGGCCGATCTCGCTCGCCGTCGACGTCACCAACTACGTGATGATGGAGCTCGGCCAGCCGCTGCACGCCTACGACCGCAGCCAGGTCCAGGGCACCATCGGCGTGCGCCGCGCGCAGGAGGGCGAGAAGATCGTCACCCTCGACGGCGTCGAGCGGAAGCTGCACGCCGAGGACCTCGTCATCACCGACGACCGCGGTCCGATCGGCCTCGCCGGCGTCATGGGCGGCGCCGACACCGAGATCGCCGACCACGACGACGTGGAGAAGTCGACCGGCGACGTGGTCATCGAGGCCGCCCACTTCGACCAGGTGTCCATCGCGCGTACCGCCCGCCGCCACAAGCTGTCCTCCGAGGCCTCCCGCCGCTTCGAGCGCGGCGTGGACCCGCAGGCCGCGGCGGCCGCCGCGCAGCGCACCGTCGACCTGCTGGTCCTGCTCGCGGGCGGCACCGCCGAGGCGGGTGTCACCGAGGTCATCGCCCCGAGCGCGCCGCACACCATCACGATCTCCGCCGACCACCCGGACAAGGTCGCCGGTGTGACCTACGGCCGGGAGACCGTCGTGCGCCGTCTCCAGGAGGTCGGCTGCGACGTCTACGGCCAGGACGAGCTCATCGTGACCGTCCCGTCGTGGCGGCCCGACCTGACCGACCCGAACGACCTCGCCGAAGAGGTCATCCGGCTGGAGGGCTACGAGAACCTGCCCTCCACCCTGCCCAGGCCGCCCGCCGGCCGGGGCCTGACCGGCCGCCAGCGGCTGCACCGCCGCATCGGGCGGGCGCTGGCCGGCGCCGGTTACGTGGAGGCGCCGAACTACCCGTTCGTCAGCGAGCAGGTCTTCGACCAGCTCGGCCTGGACGCCGACGACCCGGCCCGCCGCGTGGTCAAGCTGGTCAACCCGCTCAGCGACGAGGAGCCCGCGCTGCGCACCTCGCTGCTGCCGGGGCTGCTCGCCGCGCTGCGCCGCAACGACGGCCGCGGCTCGCACGACCTCGCGCTGTTCGAGACCGGCCTGGTCTTCCAGCCGCGGGACACGGCCAGGACCGCCGCGGACCTGTCCGTCGACCGCCGGCCGAGCACGGACGACATCGCCGCGCTGAACGCCGCGCTGCCCGACCAGCCCCGGCATGTCGCCGTGGTCATGGCCGGCGCCCGCGAGCAGGCCGGCTGGTGGGGCAAGGGCCGCCCGGCCGACTGGGCCGACGCGGTCGAGGCCGCCCGGACCGTCGCCCGTGAGGCCGGCGCCGAACTCGGCATGCGCAAGGGGCAGTACGGGCCGTGGCACCCGGGCCGCTGCGCCGAGCTGACCGCCGCCGTCGACGGCACCGAGCGCGTCGTCGGCCACGCCGGGGAGCTGCACCCGCGGGTGCTGAAGGCGCTGGGCCTGCCCGCGCGTGCCTGCGCGATGGAGCTGGACCTGGACGTCCTGGAGCGGATCGGCGACACCGTCCCGCAGGCGCCGTCCATCTCCACCTTCCCGGTCGCCACGCAGGACGTCGCCCTGGTCGTCGACGCCTACGTGCCCGCCGCTGACGTGGAGGCCGCGCTGCGTGAGGGCGCGGGCGAACTCCTGGAGTCCATCCGCCTGTTCGACGTCTACGAAAACGCCGAGCAGCTGGGTGAGGGCCGCAAGTCGCTGGCGTACGCGCTGCGCTTCCGGGCGGACGACCGCACGCTGACCGTCGACGAGGCGTCGGCGGCCCGCGAGGCGGCCGTCGCCCTGGCGACGGACCGCACCGGAGCGGTACTCCGCGGCTGACGCCGCGCGCTGTCCCACGCACGGGCCGGTCCTCGAGGCGGACGCCTCGGGGCCGGCCTGTCGTGCGTCTCGGCGGACGAGTTCGCCTGCGAGGCGTGAGGGGTCGCGAGGCGTGAGCGGTGAAGAGCGGCGGTCACGCGGTCGGTGTTCCGGGGGGCGCCCGGCATTGTGGGGTGGCGTGCCGCGGGGCGGCCGTGGGATGCCGCAGCCGTTCGGTCCGCGAGGCGCGGGCGGAGGGCGGGCTCGGGAGGTGCGTGCTGCGGGTATGCGCCCGGCGTTGTGGGGCTGCGGGATCGGCCGGGCAGCGGATCGGCCGGGGCAACGGGCTTGGCACCGCGACGCCGGGACAGGGGCGCGGTCCGCAGGGGGACCGAGGTCACCCCCGACGCGGCGAGGCGGCGCCTCGCGTGACGCGCGCGGCGCGGCATGTGCCGAGGCGGCATGGCCCCATGGCGACAGGCGGGGCGGCCCCGCCTGTCGCCGTTCCGCCGGGGCGGTGGCAAGACGGGTGGTCCCGCCCGTGGTGGCCTCGTCGGCGCGGGTGCGGGCGTCTCAGGTGCGCCCCTGCCGGAGGGGCCCTTGGGGTCGGGGCGGCCCGAAGGGCCGGAGGACGGGTTCCGCTTTGGGCATATGCGGGGGTGGGCGCGGGCATGCCAGGGCTGGTCAGCAGGCGGAACGTCGGCGTCCCACCAGTTACTCACTCGTTCGGGTGACTGAGTCGGGTGATGCGGCCGGAGCGGGGGCAACGCTCGACAGAATCGGACCGGCCTCTCGAGGCCGGTCTGCGCTGTCCGGGCCTATTTGGGGGGCCATCGGCATGATCCGCTTCAAGCCTGGGGCTCCCCGAGGGGTGCGACCCCGGCTCCTGTCACGGGTGCGCTCCCTCGCCGTACCCACGGCCTGGGGCGCCGTCGCCGTCGTCTACCGGCTGACCTGCCCGCTCGCCCAGGACGACGCCATCGGCGCGCGCCTGGTCAGCAGCGCCGTCCTGTGCGCGGTCGGCACCGGCATCGTGCTGCACATCCGGCGCCGCATGCTGCGCGAGGTACGGCACGCCCGGCGGATCGCCGAAGCCGCGCAGAGCGTGCTGCTGCGGCCCCCGCCGCCCCGGGTCGACGGGCTGGCCGTCGCCGCCGTCCACCTCTCCGCCGACCGGGGAGCCCGGATCGGCGGCGACCTGTACGAGGTCACGGCCACCGAGCACGGCGTACGGGCGGTCATCGGTGACGTCCGCGGCCATGGCCTCGGCGCCGTCCGCACCGGCGCCGCCGTCCTCGGCAGTTTCCGCGAGGCGGCCCACGACGAGCCGGACCTGGCCGGGGTGCTGCGCCGGCTGGAGCGGGCCCTGGACCGGCATCTGCGCGAGCGGGCGCACGGCGAGCACGACACCACGGACGGCGCCGGCACCCCGTCCGCGGAGGAATTCGTCACCGTCCTGCTGCTGGAGATCCTCCCGGACGGGGAAGTACGCGCCCTCAACTGCGGTCACCCCTGGCCGTACGTTCTGACCGACGCGGGCGCGGAACCGCTCGCCGGGGACGAGCCCCTCCCACCCCTCGGCCCGTTCCCGCTCCCCGGGGAGCTGCCCGCCACGGCCTGCGGCCGGCTGCTCCCCGGCGACACCCTCGTCCTGCACACCGACGGCGCGGAGGAGGCCCGGGACGCCGAGGGCCGCTTCTTCCCGCTGCGGGGCGTCCTCGCCGAGGCCGCGCGCGAGCGTCCGCGGACTCCCCATGCCGTACTGCGGACGGTTCTCGCGGCGCTGCTGCGGCACACCGCCGGCCCGCCGAAGGACGACGTGGCGCTGCTGATCCTCGGGAACGAGCGCTGCTCCCCGTCCGCGCACCAGTCCCACGGCGTCCCCCGCTCGGCCACCGCCGACCGCTAGGGTTCCTCGTTCGGATCAGGAACCCCGCGAGCCAGGCCCGGTCCGAACGAAGGACCCCGCGAGCCGGGCCCGGTCCGAACGGCAGCCCCTGGGGCCGGCACACGAGGCCGGCGGGCCGTCCGCCCGGCCACGGAGTGTCGGGCAGGCAGCCGGACGGACGGCGGAAAAACGGGCCGCCGCACTGTACGAGGGGGAGCCGGCGGCCCGGCCGGCCTCTTTCGAGGCATTTCAGTCAACCGGCCGGGCACGCTCCGCGACAGTGCGTGCACACTACGGATGCGGGCACTCCGTTCACACCCCGTGTGAACGCGCAGCCACTACTCTGTCCGCACCGAGCCGACGGGGGGCCCGAGATGCAGCCCAACACTCTGCTCGACGCGATCCTGGACGAGGCGGGCGTCTCCCACGCGGGACTGGCCGCGCACGTCAACCAGGCCGGCCGGGCACGTGGTCTGACGCTGCGGTACGAACACACCGCCGTGGCCCGCTGGCTGAAGGGCCAGCGCCCGCGGGGCCAGGTGCCCGACCTGATCTGCGAGGTGCTCGCCGCCCGTCTGCGCCGCCCGGTCACCCTCGACGACATCGGTCTCGGAGTCCCCGGCGGACCGTCCGCCCCGCACACCGGCACCCTCTCCGGCTTCGTCGAGCGGGCCACCGCGCTGTGGCGCTCCGACCAGCAGGGCCGCCCTCATCTGCTCGGCGCCCCCGCGGTCACCGGCACCCCGGCCGTGATGCCCGTGTGGGAGTGGGAGAACCCGCCCGAGGACGCCGACGTCTCCCGCGGCGGCCCGCACCGGGTCACCCCCGGCGACCTGGACATGCTGCGCGCCGCCCGCGCCCACTACGAGCAGCTGTACCGCAAGGCCGGAGGCATGGCGACCCGCGCCCGGATCGTCGGCTTCCTCAACGCCGAGGCGGCCCCGCTGCTGCGCGGCAGCTACACCGACGCCACGGGGCGTCAACTGCACCGGGCCACCGGCAGTCTGGTCGCCATCGCCGGCATCTGCGCCTACGACTCCGACGCCCACGGCCTCGCCCAGCGCTATTTCCACCAGGCGCTGCGGCTCGCCAAGGCCAGCGGCGACCGGGGCCTCGGCGCCTACGTGATCGCCCTGCTCGTCAACCAGTCGCTGTTCATGCGGGAGTTCCGGCAGGCCGTCGCCTTCGCGGAGGCCGCGCTGCGCACCGCGGGCGCCGACATCACCCCCGCGCTCGCCTCCGACCTGTACGCGATGCAGGCCAAGGCGTACGCACACCTCGGCGACGGCACGAGCGCGCTGTCCCGCATCCGGCGGGCCGAGCGGTCCGCCGAGCGCATTCACCGCGGCCATGAGCCCGACGAGACCGGCTATGTCCAGCCGGGCCTGGTCAACGTGCAGGTGGCGGAGGCGCTGTTGAGCCTCGGGGAGCTGGCGGCGGCGGGGGAGCACGCGGCGGCCGCCGTGGACACCCCGGCGCACGACCGGGGCCGGGTGCACCGGCTGGCCATGCTGAGCACCATCGAACTGCGCCAGGGCAACGCCGACCGTGCGGTGGCCGTCGCGGTGCAGATGGCCGAGCAGGCCCGCGGCATGGAGTCGCAGCGGCTGCGCGACCGGCTGCGGGCGGTGCGCGAGCACCTGGTGCGCAGCGGCTGTCCGGGCACCGCGGAGGCGGCCGAACTCATCGACGGGGCGCTGCGGGTACCGCTGTAGACACCCGCTCCCCGGCTCCGGCGTACGAGGGGCGGCCGTGACCGCGCCGCGCCCGGCGCATGCCTCACCGCGCCGCCCCATGCGTCACGGGCGGCCTCCCGTGCGCCTGCTGCACGGCCGTCACGGCTGCGATATTGCCCCTTACTCATCGGAAGGCGGCAGAAGCATGCAGTGGACGAAACAGAACGAGCAACCTGTGTACGCAAATCGCTGGTTCAGCGTCAATCTCGCCGATGTCGAACTGCCGGACGGCCGTCACCTCGACCACTTCCTCATACGGCTCAGGCCGGTCGCCGTGGCCACGGTGGTGAACGACGCCAACGAGGTCCTGCTGCTGTGGCGCCACCGCTTCATCACCGACAGCTGGGGGTGGGAGCTCGCGGCGGGCGTCGTGGAGGACGGCGAGGACGTCGCCGTGGCGGCGGCGCGGGAGCTGGAGGAGGAGACCGGCTGGCGGCCCGGCCCCCTGCACCACCTCATGACCGTGGAGCCGTCCAACGGCCTCACCGACGCGCGGCACCACATCTACTGGTCCGACGAGGGGGAGTACGCCGGCCACCCGGTGGACGACTTCGAGTCGGACCGCCGTGAGTGGGTGCCTCTGAAACTGGTCCCCGACCTGGTCGCCCGCGGCGAGGTCCCGGCAGCCAACATGGCGGCGGCCCTGCTCCTGCTCCACCACCTGCGCCTCTAGGAAGCGGCTGGGGTTCCGGTGCCGGCCCAGGATGCGCGGCCGGCTTCCGAGACGCGACAGCGGGCCCCGAGCCGGGTGTCCGGCAAGGGGCCCGCTGGCGCGGAGGTCACTCGTAGCTGTAGAAGCCCGACCCGGTCTTCCGGCCGAGCCGGCCCGCGTCCACCATGCGCTGGAGCAGCGGGGGAGCGGCGTACAGGGGCTCCTTGTACTCCTCGTACATCGAGTACGCGACCGAGGCGACCGTGTCCAGGCCGATCAGGTCGGAGAGCTTGAGCGGGCCCATCGGGTGGGCGCAGCCCATCTCCATGCCGTTGTCGATGTCCTCACGGCTGGCGATGCCCGACTCGAACATCCGGATCGCGGACAGCAGGTACGGGATCAGCAGCGCGTTCACCACGAAGCCGGAGCGGTCCTGGGCGCGGATCGCGTGCTTGCCCAGCACCTTCTCGGTGAAGACCTGCGCGCGGCTCAGCGTGCCCTCGGAGGTGGTGAGCGCAGGGATCAGCTCGACCAGCTTCTGCACCGGGGCCGGGTTGAAGAAGTGGATGCCGATGACGTGGTCCGGCCGGGAGGTGGCGACGGCCAGCTTCACCAGCGGGATGGAGGAGGTGTTCGACGCCAGGATCGCGTCGGGGCGGGTCACCACCTGGTCGAGCACCTGGAAGATCTCCGTCTTCACCTGCTCGTTCTCGACCACGGCCTCGATCACCAGGTCACGGTCGGCGAACTCGCCGAGGTCCGTGGTGAAGGTCAGCCGGGCCTGGGTGGAGGCCAGCTCCTCCTCGCTGATCTTGCCGCGCTCCGCCGCCTTCGACAGGGAGTTGAACAGCCGGGTACGGCCGATCTCCAGGGCTTCGCCGGTGGTCTCGGCGACCTTGACGTCCAGCCCGGCCCGGGCGCACACCTCGGCGATTCCCGCGCCCATCTGACCGCAGCCCACCACTCCGACGCGTTCGATGTCGGTCACATCGTCCCTTTCGCTCCTGCTTACGGCTGTGGCAGGGTGCCGGGTCCCGGCGCCTGCTCCGTTCGAGCACGTTACTCCGAAGTATCGATGATCGATCGCGGGGGTGCGGCATCCTGGCCGGGACACCGCCCTGACCAGGCGGTTCCAAGCGGGTTCGCGACAGTTGTCCAAGGGGGACGAGGGGTGCGGGTGTCACGCAGGAGCTTCACGGCGGCGCTGGCCGCCCTGGCGGTACCCGGGGCGTCCGCCGCCCCGCGGCCGGAGCCGGGCGCGGCGGGCGCCCCGGGCCGGGGCGGTGCGGCGAGCGGCGAGATGCGGGGGATGTGGGTGGCCACCGTCACCAACCGGGACTGGCCCTCACGGCCCGGCCTGGGCGCCGACCGGCAGCGCGCCGAGCTGACCGGCCACCTCGACACGGCCGTCCGCGCCCGCCTCAACACCGTGATCCTCCAGGTGCGGCCCACCGCCGACGCCCTGTGGCCCTCCCCGTACGAGCCGTGGTCGCAGTACCTCACCGGCACCCAGGGCACGCACCCCGGCTGGGACCCGCTCGGCACGGCCGTCGAGGAGGCGCACGCCCGCGGCCTCCACCTGCACGCCTGGTTCAACCCCTACCGGGTGGCCCTGCACGCCGACCCCGCCCGGCTCGCCGCCTCCCACCCCGCCCGCCGCAACCCCGGCTGGGTGATCCCGTACGGCGGCAAGCTGTACTACGACCCGGGGCTGCCCGAGGTCCGGGCCTTCGTGCGCGAGGCGATGCTGGACGCGGTGCGCCGCTACCCGGTCGACGGCGTCCACTTCGACGACTACTTCTACCCGTACCCGGTGGCCGGGCAGACCTTCGACGACGACGAGACGTACGACCGCCACGGCGGCGCCTTCCCGGACCGGGCGGCCTGGCGGCGGGACAACGTCGACCGGCTGGTGCGCGAGACGGCCGAGGGCATCAGGGCGATCCGGCCCGGCACCCGCTTCGGCATCAGCCCCTTCGGGGTGTGGCGCAACGCCGACGTGGACCCGCGCGGCTCCGACACCCGGGCGGGCGTGCAGTCGTACGACGACCTGCACGCGGACACCCGCACCTGGGCCGCGGAGAACTGGATCGACTACATCTGCCCGCAGCTGTACTGGAACATCGGCTTCGCCGTCGCGGACTACGCGAAGCTGCTGCCGTGGTGGGCCGAGGTCGTCCGGGGCTCGAAGACCCAGCTGTACACGGGAGAGGCGCTGTACAAGGCGGGGGACCCGGCGCAGCCCGCGGCCTGGGGCGATCCGGCCGAGCTGTCCCGTCACCTCACGCTGGCGAAGCGCCACCCGCGGGCGCGCGGGCACGTGTTCTTCGCGGCGCGTGAGGTGACGGCCGATCCGGTCGGGGCGATGGCACGGGTGGTGGCCGACCACTACGGGCAGCCGGCCGCCCCCCCGGCCTGATCAGTGCCGGTTCACGGTCTCCCGGTGCCGGATCTCGGTGTCGGGACCGGGCGAGCAGACACCCTCGTGCCCGTCCTCGAAGCGGACCCGGTAGGGCGGGCTGCCCTCCCGGCCGAGCACTTCGACGATCTCGCCGGCCTTGTCGTGCTGGCCGACCACCCTGCCGTGCTGGACAAGACGGTCACCCTCGGTTGCGCGCATCGTCGCCTCCTGCGGGAGCAGCGGTCCATGCCCTTCGAGTCTACGGCGGGGGCGGCGCCCCGGCTTCACGGCGGAGGGCCCCGGGATACCTCGGGGGCGCCCCAGGTTCCACGGCGGGGGAGCCGTCGGCCGTCCCGCGCCCCCCGTCGGCCCGCGCTACCCCCGCGCCCGCTGGGTGACGGCGATGCACACGAGGACCGCGGCCGCCGTCAGCGGGGCCGCCAGCGGCAGATGCTCGCCGAGCAGCAGCACCGACCACACCAGGGTGAGCAGCGGTTGCGCCAGTTGCAGCTGGCTCGCCTTGGGGATGCCGATCGCCGCCATGCCCCGGTACCAGGCGATCAGCCCCAGGAACTGCGAGCCCGCCGCCACCCACAGCAGTCCGGTGACGCTGTGCGCGGTCAGCCGTACCGGCTCGACGGTCAGGGCGACCGCGGCGACGGGCACGGTCAGCGGCAGGCACAGCACCAGCGCCCAGCCGATCACCTGCCAGCCCGGCATGGCCCCGGCCAGCCTTCCGCCCTCGGTGTAGCCGGCCGCGCAGATCAGCAGCGCCCCGAAGAGGTACACGTCGGCCGTGGACAGCGCGCCCCCGCTCTGCTGCACCGTGAACGCCAGCACGGCGGCCGCGCCGACGAGCGCCGCCGCCCAGAGGGTGCGCGAGGGGCGGGCGCCCGTCCGCAGGGCCGACAGCAGTGCCGTGGTGAGGGGGAGGAGGCCGACCACCACGGCGGCGTGCGCCGTGGTCGAGGTCTGCAGGGCCAGCGTGGTCAGCATGGGGAAGCCCAGCACCACCCCGGCGGCGACCACCGCGAGCCCCGGCCAGTGGCGGCGGGCCGGCGGCGGGACGCGCAGCGCCAGCAGACAGCCGCCGGCGATCACCGCCGCGAGCACACTGCGCACGGCCACCAGCGACCAGGGGCCGAAGCCCTCCAGGCCCCAGGCGGTGGCCGGGAAGGTCAGGGAGAAGGCGACCACGCCGAGGGCGGCCTGAAGGGTGCCGAAGCCCCGGGTGCGCGGCGGAGCGGTGACTGCTATCGGAGGCGCGGCGGTAGCGCTACTCTGTGCTCTCATGCACGACAGTAGCAGCGTGGGTGAGCTGGCGGAACAGCTGCGACAGGAGCTGGACCGCTACTCTCCTGGTGAGAAGCTCCCGTCCAGCCGGGCGCTGGTGGAGCGGTTCCGGGTCAGCCCGGTGACCGTCTCCCGGGCCCTGGCGCGGCTCGCCGCCGAGGGACTGGTGGTCACCCGCCCCGGCGCCGGCGCCTTCCGTGCCGTACCCCGCATCCCGGCCGCGCCCACCGGGGACACCTCGTGGCAGGAAGTCGCCCTCAGCGCCGACGGGGCCGCCGATCTCGTACCGCGCTCGGTGGACGCGTCCGGTGTCCTGGTGTCGCTGGCCGCACCGGCGCCCGGGGTGATCGAGTTCAACGGCGGCTATCTGCACCCCTCGCTCCAGCCGGAGCGGGCCATGGCGGCGGCGCTTGCCCGCGCCGGGCGCAGACCGGGCGCCTGGGGACGGCCGCCCGTGGAAGGACTGCCCGAACTGCGCGAGTGGTTCGCCCGCGCCATCGGCGGGCCGGTGACGGCGGCGGGCGTGCTGGTCACCTCGGGCGGGCAGTCCGCCCTGACCACGGCCCTGCGGGCGCTCGCCCCGCCCGGCGCGCCCGTCCTCGTCGAGTCGCCCACCTACCCGGGCATGCTGGCGATCGCCCGCGCCGCCGGACTGCGCCCCGTGCCCGTCCCGGTGGACGCCGACGGTGTGCGGCCGTCACTGCTCGCCGACGCGTTCCGGGCCTCCGGTGCCCGGGTCCTCGTCTGCCAGCCGCTGTTCCAGAACCCCACCGGCGCCGTGCTCGCCCCCGAACGGCGCGCGGAGGTGCTGCGCATCGCCCGGCAGGCCGGCGCCTTCGTCGTCGAGGACGACTTCGTACGGCGGCTGGTGCACGAGGACGCGGGCCCGCTGCCGCGCCCGCTCGCCGCCGACGATCCCGACGGGGTGGTGGTGCACGTCAGCTCGCTCACCAAGGCCACCTCGCCCAGCTTCCGGGTGAGCGCCCTCGCCGCGCACGGCCCCGTGCTGGAGCGGCTGCGGGCCATCCAGGTCGTCGACACCTTCTTCGTGCCCCGCCCGCTCCAGGAGGCCACCCTGGAACTCGTCGGCTCGGCAGCCTGGCCGCGTCATCTGCGCGCCATCGCCACGGCGCTGCGCGGCCGCCGCGACGCCATGACCGCGGCGCTGCGGCTGAACCTGCCGGACCTCGCCCTCCCGTACATCCCGTCCGGCGGCTACCACCTGTGGGTACGGCTGCCGGACGGCACGTCCGAGTCCGCGCTGACCGGGGCCGCCCTGCGCGCGGGCGTCGCCGTCACCCCCGGGCGTCCCTACTTCAGTGCCGAACCGCCCGCCGGGCACCTGAGGCTCAGCTTCGCCGCCGTGGCCGGCACCGGGGAGATCACGGAGGGCGTGCAGCGGCTGCGTACGGCCTGGTCCCAGGTGGTGGGATAAGGGCTCGACGCCCCTCGCCGACGACTGCGAGCATCGGCGCATGACTGCCGTTGTTCGCATGCCCGAGGGCTACGAGATCTCCGCCGACCCCGCCCGGATCGACGCCGGGAAGGTGCACCGGTGGCTGTCCACCGACGCGTACTGGGCGCTGGGCCGCTCCCGTGAGACACAGGACCGGGCGATCGCGGGATCGCTCAACTTCGGCGTGTACGACACGGTCTCGGGTGACCAGGTGGCGTACGCCAGGGTCATCACCGACCGGGCCACCTTCGCCTGGCTGTGCGACGTGTACGTCGACCCGGCCGTGCGCGGCAAGGGCCTCGGCACCGCGATGGTCACCGCCGTGCGGGAGGAGGTGCGGGACCACGGAGTACGGCGCGTCCTGCTGGCCACGCACGACGCGCACGAGGTGTACGCGCCGCTGGGGTTCCGCCCGCTGGAGCGGCCCGACCAGTGGATGGCGCTCATCTTCGAGCAGGCGTGAGCACCGTGTCACCTTGAGTGACCACGCGGTGGTGCCTCTTGACCAGCCGACCCCGGCGGCTGACCATCGCGGCATGGCACTTCGGGTCACGTTCGTCGCCGCCGCGGGGAGCTCCACGGTGCTGTCCGAGCGCTTCGAGGACGCCCGGCCGCTGGACCAGGCCGGATGGCACGAGGTGCAGCGCGCCGCGCACGAACTGCTGCCCCTGGCGGCGGCCGATCTGCGCTACTGCTCCCCGGCCCCGCGCAGCCGCGCCACCGGGGAGGGGCTCGGTTATGCGCCGCTGGTCCAACTCGCCCTGCGTGACTGCGACATGGGGCGCTGGCGTGGGCTGACGCTGGGGGAGGCGATGGCCCGGGAGCCGGAGGCGGTGGACGCCTGGCTCACCGACCCGCGCTCGACGTCGCACGGCGGGGAGTCCCTCTGGGACTTCATCGCCCGCGTCGGCGGCTGGCTCGACACCCGGCCGGTCGAGGACGGCTGCCGGATCGTCGCCGTGGCCGAGCCGTCGGTGATCCGCGCGGCGCTGGTCTACGTGCTCAAGGCGCCGCCCGCGACCTTCTGGAACATCGACGTCCGCTCGCTGTCCACGATCGGCGTGGCCGGCCGGGCGGGCCGCTGGAGCCTGCGCCTGGAGGGTGTCTCGGCGCAGCCGACGCGCGCGTAGGCCGGGCGCGCGGGCCGAGCAGGCGGGGCCTTCAGTCCACGCGTGTGTGATCGGTGACGAGTTCCAGGTCCTTGGCCGGGCCGCGCACCCGCCAGACCACGCGCCAGTGGCCGGCGTCCCGGACGGTGAACTCGCCCCGGTACAGGTCCGCCGAGCAGGGGTGGTCGGCGACGTACCGGCCGGCCCTGAGGTCCAGGCCGTGGAACGGGCGGCCGTCCGCGAACCGCACGTCCGCCGTGCCGTCGGGCCCGGGCAGAAATCGCAGCGTCCGCTCGGCGGGCCGGGTGACGCCCCGCCAGGTGAAGTCGCCGGACTCCCGCTGCAGCAGGCCGCCGTCCTCCAGCGGACCGAAAACGACCGTCCCCCGGAACCGGCCCTCGTCACCGCCCGCCAGGTCCCGTACGACGCGCTCCGCCCGCCAGCTGCCGCTGAGGTAGCTCAGTGCGTCGGGTACCGGCCAGAACTCGCCCATGCCGCCCCGTTCTCCCGCGCTCTCCGATGCCGCACGCCCCCATCGACGTGCCCCTGCCTGCTCCCTATCTTGCCGTTCGACGTGCTGAAAGGCGTCCGGTGTTCGGTGACGTCCCCGATGATCGGATGGCGCTGACACCGGCCCCGCCGGGCTAAGGTCTGGTCCTCATGAGTGACATGGCGGTCTGGAAGCGGGTGCGGCGGTCCGACAGGGCGGTAGCACCCTTCGCCGGCGCGGTGAGCGCCCTGGTGGGCGTGGTGCTGCTGTGGCTGGCCATCGGCGGCATCGGCAACCCCACCACACGTGAGGAGGAGAACGCCGCGCAGGAGCTGGCGCTGCGGATCTTCGGCTGCTGGCTGCTGGGCGGAGCGGCGCTGTACGCGGTGCTCGGCATGTTCCGCGCCCTGCTCGGTCACCTGGCCGCCCTCCTGGTCGCACCCCTCGTGGTGATCGTCGCCCTCCTGGTCCTGACCGCCTGACCGCCTGACCGCGGCCCCGGTGCGGGGGTGTCCGGGGGATCCCCCGCATGACCCCATTGCATAAACGTGCAGCGAAACGTATAGTCATGCCATCCAGGAGGAGGGTTTTCCATGGCGGTACGTGCGGCGGTGGCCGGAGCGAGCGGGTATGCGGGCGGCGAGCTGCTGCGTCTGCTCCTGACCCATCCCGAGGTCGAGATCGGCGCCCTGACCGGCAACTCCAACGCCGGCCAGCGCCTGGGCGCGCTCCAGCCGCACCTGCTGCCGCTCGCGGACCGGGTGCTGGAGCCGACCACCCCCGAGGCGCTCGCCGGGCACGACGTCGTCTTCCTCGCGCTGCCGCACGGCCAGTCCGCCGCCGTCGCCGAGCAGCTCGGCGACGAGGTGCTCGTGATCGACATGGGCGCCGACTTCCGCCTGAAGGACGCCGGCGACTGGGAGGCCTTCTACGGCTCCCCGCACGCCGGCACCTGGCCCTACGGCCTGCCCGAACTGCCGGGTGGCCGCGCCGCGCTGGAGGGGTCCAAGCGTGTCGCGGTGCCCGGTTGCTACCCCACCGCCGTCTCCCTCGCCCTGTTCCCGGCCTACGCCGCCGGGCTCGCCGAGGCCGAGGCCGTGGTCGTCGCCGCGTCCGGCACCTCCGGCGCGGGCAAGTCGCCCAAGCCGCACCTGCTGGGCAGCGAGGTCATGGGCTCCATGTCGCCGTACGGCGTGGGCGGCGGCCACCGGCACACCCCCGAGATGATCCAGAACCTCAGCGCGGCGGCCGGCGAGCGCGTCACCGTGTCCTTCACGCCCACCCTGGCGCCGATGCCCCGCGGCATCCTCGCCACCTGCTCCGCGAAGGCGAGGCCCGGCGTCACCGCCGAGTCCGTGCGCGCCGCCTACGGGAAGGCCCTCGCCGACGAGCCCTTCGTCCACCTCCTCCCCGAGGGGCAGTGGCCCGCCACCGCCTCCGTGTACGGCTCCAACGCCGTCCAGGTGCAGGTCGCGTACGACGCCGCCGCGGGCCGGATCGTCGCGATCAGCGCCATCGACAACCTGACCAAGGGCACCGCGGGCGGTGCCGTCCAGAGCATGAACATCGCCCTGGGTCTCGACGAGACCACGGGCCTTTCGACGATCGGAGTCGCGCCGTGAGCGACGCACGTGCAGCCGCCGGGCCGCAGACGATCACGATGCCCGCACCTCTGCGCTGCACGGGCGGGGAAGCGAACGAGGAGACACAGTGAGTGTGACGGCAGCAAAGGGATTCACGGCGGCGGGCATCGCCGCCGGGATCAAGGAGAACGGCAACCCCGACCTGGCCCTCGTGGTCAACAACGGCCCCCGCCGCGCCGCCGCCGGTGTCTTCACCTCCAACCGCGTGAAGGCCGCGCCCGTGCTCTGGTCCGAGCAGGTCCTCAAGAGCGGGCAGCTCGCCGCCGTCGTCCTCAACTCCGGCGGCGCCAACGCCTGCACCGGCCCCAAGGGCTTCCAGGACACCCACGCCACCGCGGAGAAGGCCGCCGAGGTGCTGGGCGTCGGCGCCGGCGAGGTCGCCGTCTGCTCGACGGGCCTCATCGGCGTCCTGCTCCCCATGGACAAGCTGCTCCCCGGCGTCGAGACCGCCGCCGGACAGCTCTCCGAGCACGGCGGCGAGAAGGCCGCCATCGCCATCAAGACCACGGACACCGTCCACAAGACGTCCGTGGCCGGTAAGGACAGCTGGACCGTCGGCGGCATGGCCAAGGGCGCGGGCATGCTCGCCCCCGGCCTCGCCACCATGCTCGTCGTCCTCACCACCGACGCCGACGTCGACAGCGAGACCCTGGACAAGGCGCTGCGCGCGGCCACCAAGGTCACCTTCGACCGCGTCGACTCCGACGGCTGCATGTCCACCAACGACACCGTGCTGCTCCTCGCCTCCGGCGCCTCCGGCGTCACCCCGGGGTACGAGGACTTCGCCGAGGCCGTGCGGACCGTCTGCGACGACCTCGGCCAGCAGCTCATCCGCGACGCCGAGGGCGCCAGCAAGGACATCAAGGTCGAGGTCGTGAACGCGGCCACCGAGGACGACGCCGTCGAGGTGGGCCGCTCCATCGCCCGCAACAACCTCCTCAAGTGCGCCATCCACGGCGAGGACCCCAACTGGGGCCGCGTCCTGTCCGCCATCGGCACCACCCGGGCCGCCTTCGAGCCCGACCGGCTCAACGTCGCCATCAACGGCGTCTGGGTCTGCATGAACGGCGGAGTGGGCGAGGACCGCGACAAGGTCGACATGCGCTACCGCGAGGTGCACGTCGTCGCCGACCTGGCCGCCGGTGACGCCACCGCCACCATCTGGACCAACGACCTCACCGCCGACTACGTCCACGAGAACAGCGCCTATTCCTCATGACCGTCACCCGTAAGCACACCGCGCTGCCCAAGGCGCAGATCCTCGTCGAGGCCCTGCCCTGGCTGACCCGGCACCACGGCAGGACCGTCGTCATCAAGTTCGGCGGCAACGCCATGGTCGACGAGGACCTGAAGGCCGCCTTCGCCCAGGACGTCGTCTTCCTGCGGCACGCCGGCCTGAAGCCCGTCGTCGTGCACGGCGGCGGCCCGCAGATCAGCCGCGCGCTCGAGACCCACGGCATCGTCAGCGAGTTCAAGGCCGGCCTGCGCGTCACCACCGAGGACGCCATGGACGTCGTACGGATGGTGCTCGCCGGGCAGGTCCAGCGGGAGCTGGTCGGGCTGCTCAACCGGCACGGCCCGCTCGCCGTCGGCCTCACCGGCGAGGACGCGCACACCCTCACCGCCGTCAAGCACCAGCCCGAGATCGACGGAGAGCTGGTCGACATCGGGCGGGTCGGCGAGATCACCGAGATCGACACGGGAGCCATCGAGGCCCTGCTCGCCGACGGCCGCATCCCGGTCGTCTCGTCGATCGCCCGCTCCCAGGACGACCACCATGTCTACAACGTCAATGCTGATACGGCGGCTGCGGCACTCGCTGCTGCTCTGGGCGCCGAGACCCTCATGGTCCTCACGGACGTCGAGGGCCTCTACGAGGACTGGCCGAACAGCGACGAGGTGATCAGCCGTCTCACCGCGTCGCAGCTGGAGAAGCTCCTGCCGGACCTGTCCTCCGGCATGGTGCCCAAGATGGAGGGCTGTCTCCACGCCGTACGCAACGGCGTGAACACCGCCCGCGTCATCGACGGCCGGGTCCAGCACTCGATCCTGCTGGAGATCTTCACGGACGAGGGCATCGGCACCATGGTCGTGCCCGACGAACAGGGGGAGTCGTGAGCAACGCGGAACTCACCGCCCGGTGGCAGGGCGCGCTGATGAACAACTACGGCACGCCCCGCCTCCCCCTGGTGCGCGGGGAGGGCCAGCGGCTCTGGGACGCCGACGGCAAGGAGTACCTCGACTTCGTCGGGGGCATCGCGACCAACGCCCTCGGCCACGCCCACCCGGCGGTCGTCGACGCCGTGACCCGGCAGATCTCCTCCCTCGGCCACATCTCCAACCTCTTCCTCGCCGAGCCGACCGTGGCGCTGGCCGAGCGGCTGCTCCAGCACTTCGGCCGGGACGGCAGGGTCTTCTTCTGCAACTCCGGCGCCGAGGCCAACGAGGCCGCCTTCAAGATCGGCCGGCTCACCGGGCGGACCCACGTCGTCGCGACGGAGGGCGCCTTCCACGGCCGCACCATGGGCGCCCTCGCCCTCACCGGGCAGGCCGGCAAGCGGGAGCCGTTCCTGCCGCTGCCCGGCGACGTCACCCACGTGCCGTTCGGCGACGCCCAGGCCCTGGACGCGGCCGTCACCGAGGACACGGCCCTCGTCGTCCTCGAACCCATCCAGGGCGAGCTCGGCGTCGTCGTCCCGCCCCCCGGCTACCTCAAGGCGGCCCGCGCCATCACGGCCGCCAAGGGCGCGCTGCTGGTCCTGGACGAGGTGCAGACCGGTGTCGGCCGCACCGGGAACTGGTTCGAGTACCAGGCCCACGAGGGCGTGCTCCCGGACGTCGTGACCCTCGCCAAGCAGCTCGGCGGCGGTCTGCCGCTCGGTGCCACCGTCGCCTTCGGCCGCGCGGCCCACCTGCTCGGACCCGGCCACCACGGCACCACCTTCGGCGGCAACCCGGTGGCCTGCGCCGCCGGACTCGCCGTGCTCGACACCATCGCCGACGAGGGTCTGCTGGAGAACGTCAAGCGGCAGGGCGCGAAACTCCGCGACGGGATCGAGGGCTCCGGCCACGCGTTGATCGACCACGTCCGGGGAGCGGGCCTCCTCCTGGGTATCGTGCTCACCGAGCCGCTCGCGCCCCAGGCGCAACAGGCGGCTCAGGACGCCGGGTTCCTCGTGAACGCGCCCGCCCCCGATGTCGTACGGCTGATGCCTCCGCTGAACCTCGGCGACGACGCGGTGGACGCGTTCCTCGGGGCGCTGCCCGGCATCCTGGACGCCGCCGGCCAGGCGGGCGGGGAAGGACGATCCGGAGAATGAGACGACGATGAGCCAGGAGCAGGATCAGGGGCGTACGCCGGGAGGGGCCGGGCAGGCCGGGCCCGCCGTGCCGCAGACCCGTACCGCGCGGCACCGGCGGATCGTGGACATCCTCAACCGGCAGCCGGTGCGGTCGCAGAGCCAGCTCGCGAAGCTGCTCGCCGACGACGGGCTGAGCGTCACCCAGGCGACGCTCTCCCGCGACCTCGACGAGCTGAACGCGGTGAAGATCCGCAACAACGACGGGGACCTGATCTACGCGGTGCCCAGCGAGGGGGGCTTCCGCACGCCGCGGGCGCCGTTGGGGGAGTCCGCCAAGGAGGAGCGGATGCGGAGGCTGTCGGCGGAGCTGCTGATCTCCGCGGAGGCGTCCGCGAATCTGGTCGTCCTTCGGACGCCGCCCGGGGCCGCCCAGTTCCTGGCGTCCGCGATCGATCAGGCGGAGTTGCAGGACATCCTCGGGACCATCGCCGGGGACGACACGTTGTTGCTGATCAGCAGGGAGCCCACGGGTGGGCAGGCCCTGGCCGATCACCTGCTGCGGTTGGCCCAGAACGGGCACTGAGGGGGGCGATCGGGGGTCGTCGTCGGGTGCGGGTGGGTGGGGGCTCGTCGCGCAGTTCCCCGCGCCCCTTGGGGTGTCTTCGTCAGCCCAGCCACCTTGCCAGGTTGCCGGTGCAGCGGACCTCGTCGCCTGCCGTGATCAGGAGGGCCTCCGTGTCGGGGAGGGACTCCAGCCAGCGCAGGCCCTCCCGTGAGCCCATCGCGAAGGCCGCCGTGGCCCAGCAGTCCGCCCACGTCAGCCGGGGGGCGACCACCGTCACCGCCACCAGGTCGGTCACCGCGGAAAGGCCCGTACGCGGGTCGGCGATGTGGTCGCCGCGCTCCGCGGTCCCCGACGTGGCCACCGCCAGCTCCCGCGCGCCGGCCGCGGAGACCACCGCCGCCAGACCCCCGGGGCGCAACGGGTCCGACACGCCGACCCGCCAGGGGCGCCCCGTCCCCGGTGACCCGAGCAGTTGGACGTCCCCGCCCCCGTTGACGTTCACCCCCGACACCCCGGCCGCCAGCAGCCGCCGGGCCGCGCGCTCGGTGGCCCAGCCCTTGACGATCCCGGTCGGGTCGAGCTCCCCCCGGTACCGCGTGCTGAACCAGCCCTCGCTGACCCGTTCCGCCTCCGCGGCCAGCTCCAGCACCTCGGCGACCTCGGGATCGCACGCCCCGACGTCCAGCTCACCGCGCGCCAGCCGGGAGATCTGGCTGTCCTCGCGGTAGGTGCTGAAGACCTCGTCCACCCGGCGCAGTCCGGCGACGGCCTCCTCCATCGCCGCGCGCACCGCGCCCGGTTCCCCGCCACGGACGTCGAGGGAGAAGATGGTCCCCATCGTCTCCTCCACGCGACGCACCGAGGCGGGTGCCTCAACGGGTTCGGCGGCCACCGTGTCAGCCACCGGCCTGGTCCAGCGCCGACTGGAGGGACTCCTTGTAGCCGGCACTGGTGTACGTGGCGCCCGACACGGCGTCGATGTCGGCGGAGCCGGCCCGCACCGCCGCCTGGTTGAGCTTCGGTACGGCGTCGGAGGTGACCTGGTCGCTCTGGCCGCCCTTGGGTGCCTGGACGGCCTCCGCCTTGGTGATCTTCCCGCCGTCGACGGTGACGCGTACCTGCACGGGTCCGTACTGGGTCTGCGCCACCTCGCCGGTGACCGTCCGCGCCTCGGCCGCGGCACCGCCCCCCGGGTCGGCGGGCGCGGCGGCGCGTGCCTTGTCCAGGGCCGACTGGAGGGACTGCTTGTAGCCGTCGCTGGTGTAGGTGGCGCCGGAGACGGCGTCGATCTCGGCACTCTGCGCGGCCACGGCCGCCTGGTTGAGTCTCGGTACGGAGCTGGAGGTGACCTGGTCGCTCTGGCCGCCCTTGGGTGCCTGGACCGCCTCCGCCTTGGTGATCTTCCCGCCGCTGACGGTCAGCCGGACCTGCACCGCCCCGTACTGGGTCTGCGCCGCGTCGCCGGTGACCGTGCCGTCCCCGATGGGCCGGGCGCCGCCCTGCACGGACTCCGCCGCGGGAGGGGCGCCGCCCGCCGCCGCGGCCGACCCCGGGTCGGCCCCGGGTTTCAGCGACAGCAGCAGCACGATCCCGGAGACGGTGACGGCGGTCGCCAGCACGGCACGCCGGAGGGGGTGACTCTTCCTCATCGCTTCTCAAGCTCCTGGAGGGTAACGGGCGACCGGGGCCGACGGCCCGCCGCTCACATCTCGAACGACTCGTGGTGGATCCGGCGCGCGGGGACCCCGGCGTCGCGCAGCGCCGCGTACACCTGCTGGGCGAACCCGGGCGGCCCGCACATGAAGACGTCATGGCGGTCGATGTCCGGCATCTTGCGCCGCAGGCTCTCCGCGGAGATGTCCGGGCGCTCCCCGTCGGGGCTGTTCACCGCGTACATCAGCCGGGCGCCGCGCTCGTCGGCGATCTTCGCCAGCTCGCCCCACAGCGCCAGGTCCTGCGTGCTGTTGGCCCGGTACAGCAGGGTGATGTCACCGGACGCGCCGGGCAGCGTCTCGAACAGGGCGCGCATCGGGGTGATACCCACCCCGCCCGCGACCAGCAGCACCTTGCCGCGGCTGCGGCGCTGCGCGGTCAGCGCCCCGTACGGGCCCTCGGCCCACACCCGGGTGCCGGGCTCCAGCTCACGCAGCCGGGAGCTGTGGTCGCCGATCGCCTTGACGGTGATCCGCAGCATGTCCGGGCGGGGTGCCGCGGACAGGGAGTACGGGTGCGAGCTGAACCGCATCCCGCGCGCCAGGAAGCGCCAGCGGAAGAACTGCCCGGCCTCGGCGCCCATCCGGTGCAGCCGGCGCCCGCCGATCAGCACCGACACGACGCCCGGCGTCTCCTCGATGACCGCCTGGACGCGCATCTGGTGCCGCAGGTTCAGCCGGACCGGGGTGATGATCCGGTACCAGAGGACCAGCGCGGTGACGGCGCCGTAGAGGCCGTACCAGAAGGTTTTCGCGGACGGGGTGACCGCGAACTCGTTGCCGGTGGTGATCTGGTGCCAGAACGTCAGGAACACCGCCGCGTACGTCAGCAGGTGCACGTGGTACCAGCCGTCGTACGGCAGCCGGCGCCGGACCGGGCCGACCGACAGGAAGGCGATCACGAACAGCAGCCCGGTGCCGAGGGCGGCCTTGCCCATGTCCGGCAGCGTGGTGACGGAGGTGACCGTCTGCGACACGATGTCGGCGAGGGTCCTGCCGGCCTGCCGGGCGTAGCCCCACATGATCAGGAAGACGTGCGCGACGACCAGGCTGACGGTGTAGCGGCCGCTCATCGCGTGCCAGCGGGCGACCCGGTCCGAGCCCACCCGCCGCTCCAGCGCGGGCACCCGGGCCATCTGCAGCACGACCAGGGCCATCAGATATCCGGCGAGCAGACCGGTGATCCGGCCCGCGGCGATGATCTTCCCGGTGGTGTCCGCGATGGACGGTGTGCTCGTCCACCAGAGCCACAGCACGGCCACCGCGCCCGCGCCCACGGCGAGCAGCAGCGGCACGGCGGGGGAGCGGCGCGGACGGATGCGGCGCATCGTCTGGCGGCGGGCGGCACGGCCGCCGGCGAGCGTGGTGGTCACGGTTCCTCCGTGGGACTCGGCCCTTGGCCCACTCATACGTGCCGTCACGCTGGAGTGTTCAGAGGAATTCGTGCTTCTGTCGCGCGCCTCAGTAGCGGGTGACGGCCGTGCGTCCGCCGGTCGTGCCGATCGCCAGGTGCGGGGCCCGCGCGGGGTCGGCCCAGCGCAGGATCCGCCGCATCGCGCTCTTGGACACGGAGACACAACCGGCCGTGGCGCCACGCCCGTTGACGTGCAGGAAGATGCCGGCGCCCCGGCCGCGCACGGGCTTGCGGTAGTTGAAGTCGACGACCAGGGCGTGGGCGTACTGGGCGCGGTAGGTGATCAGGTGTTCCGCCTGGCCGGCCCGGCAGTCGGCCGCCCGGGGCTCGGTCCAGCGGTTGTAGGAGCGCGAGTCGTTGTCCTGGCACCACCAGGAGTTCTGCCGCACGGGGCGATAGGTGTACCGGGTCCCGGACGGGGGCGCCGCGGTCCCGAAGGCGTACGGCATGCCGTACAGGCCGGTGGGGGTGGTGTTGGTGCCCTGCTTACGCCGCGTCCCCTCGACGAGTCCGCCCGAGCCGAAGCGGGCCGGTGCGGAACCGGCCGCCGTCCAGCGTCCGCCCTTGCGGCTCCACCAGGTGACCGTGCCGGTGGTGGAGCCGGTCCGCGCCGCCACCGCGGTGATGAGCTGGGTGCCGCCCCCGGTGTCCGCCATCCGCTCCGGCAGCGGCGACCCGGGACGCTGGGCGGTGCCGAGCGAGAGGAGAGACAGGGACACGAGGACGGCGGCGGAGACGGCACCTGGGCGCATGGCTCAGACGCTAGAGGGGGGCAGCGGCAACGGCAGCCCGGGAAGTCCGTCCATGCTCGTCGCGATGTGCTCCTTCTTGGTGAAGTAGGCGTCCAGGGAGGCGTCGTCCTCCCGGGCGAACCGCTTCTCGTGCAGATCGCGTTCACTCTCGTACGCCATGAAGGGCACGGCGTAGCCGCAGGTGTCGCGGATCAGCTCGGCCCTCACGACCACGATCGCGCGCAGCCCGTGGGTCCACGGGTCGATGTCCGGGAAGTGCGCGAGCAGCTCCGCGAACCGCGGGTCGTCCCGGAACACGGGCTCCCCGCGCCCGTGCACGCGCACGATGTTCGGCGGCCCCTGGAAGGCGCACCACATCAGGGTGATCCGGCCGTTCTCCCGCAGATGGGCGACGGTCTCGGCGTTGGAGCCGGCGAAGTCGAGGTAGGCGACGGTGAGCTCGTCGAGGACCGCGAACGATCCTTTGAGTCCTTTGGGCGAGAGGTTGACCGTGCCGTCGGCGGACAGCGGAGCGGTGGCGGTGAAGAAGACGGGCTGGTCCTCGATGAAGGTGCGCAGGCGTCCGTCGATGCGTTCGTACGTTTTCCCCATGTCAACCGATTATCGGGCCGGATCATTCGCCTGTCTAAGGATTTTCGAGGTGCTGTCCCGGCCTCGGTGGCGGAAAGGACCGTGGCCGCCCCGGCCGGCGCGTACACGGGGCGGCCACAGCGCCTGTCACCTCACTTGGTGAGTGTGCAGGCGGCCAGGGGTGGCGGGCTCGTCCCTGAGGGGTGTCTCCGGGTGGGTCGAAGCGGCGCCTGCCCCCGGTGGGCAATACGCGCAAGCGGTTTCCCGCGTTCAACGCCCGTACGGAGTGACCCCGAGAGGGCCGGGCGAGGCGCCGCCCGAGGATTGAATTGACGAATCATGCGGACTCCTGCATACTCATGCATGTCAGCGAATGCACTGTGAGGAGAAACCCGTGACCGAGCGCGTCGTACTCGCCTACTCAGGCGGTCTGGACACCTCCGTCGCCATCGGCTGGATCGCCGAGGAGACGGGCGCCGAGGTCATCGCCGTTGCGGTCGACGTCGGCCAGGGCGGCGAGGACCTGGACGTCATCCGCAAGCGCGCGCTCGCCTGCGGTGCCGTCGAGGCCGAGGTCGCGGACGCGAAGGACGAGTTCGCCGAGGAGTACTGCCTCCCGGCGATCAAGGCCAACGCCCTCTACATGGACCGCTACCCGCTGGTCTCCGCGCTGTCCCGGCCGACGATCGTCAAGCACCTGGTCGCCGCCGCGCAGAAGCACGGCGCCACCACCGTCGCCCACGGCTGCACCGGCAAGGGGAACGATCAGGTCCGCTTCGAGGCCGGCATCGTCGCCCTCGCCCCCGACCTGAAGTGCATCGCCCCGGTCCGCGACTACGCGATGACCCGTGACAAGGCCATCGCCTTCTGCGAGGCCAAGGGCCTGCCGATCGCCACCACCAAGAAGTCCCCGTACTCCATCGACCAGAACGTCTTCGGCCGTGCCGTCGAGACCGGCTTCCTCGAGGACATCTGGAACGCGCCCATCGAGGACGTCTACGAGTACACCCAGAACCCGGCCGTGGCCCGGGAGCCCGACGAGGTCGTCATCACCTTCAAGGAGGGCGTCCCGGTCGCCATCGACGGCAAGCCCGTCACCGTCCTCCAGGCGATCCAGCAGCTCAACGAGCGCGCCGGCGCCCAGGGCATCGGCCGGATCGACATGGTCGAGGACCGCCTCGTCGGCATCAAGTCCCGCGAGGTCTACGAGGCCCCCGGCGCGATCGCCCTGATCACCGCCCACCAGGAGCTGGAGAACGTCACGGTCGAGCGCGAGCTGGCCCGCTACAAGCGGCAGGTCGAGCAGCGCTGGGGCGAGCTGGTCTACGACGGCCAGTGGTTCTCCCCGCTGAAGCGTGCTCTCGACGGCTTCATCGCCGAGGCCAACCAGCACGTCAACGGCGACATCCGGATGACCCTGCACGGCGGCCGCGCCGTCGTCACCGGCCGGCGCTCGGAGTCGTCCCTGTACGACTTCAACCTGGCCACCTACGACACCGGCGACACCTTCGACCAGGCCGCGGCCAAGGGCTTCATCGACATCTACAGCCTGTCGTCGAAGATCGCGGCCAAGCGCGACCTCGGCTGAGCCGCAACGCCTGACGACCCCTCACACGCACTAGCCTGACAGCCGCCTCTCCACACGTCCGTGGGGAGGCGGCGGCACATCCGGAACCCTGGAGGAGCACGCAAGTGAGCAGCAACAGCGGTGACGTCCGGCTCTGGGGCGGCCGTTTCGCCGACGGTCCCGCCGAGGCCCTGGCGAAGCTGTCCGCGTCCGTCCACTTCGACTGGCGGCTCGCCCCCTACGACATCGCCGGTTCCCGCGCCCACGCGCGCGTGCTGCACACGGCGGGCCTGCTCACCGAGGACGAGCTGACCCGCATGATCGAGGGGCTCGACCGGCTGGAGGCCGACGTGGCCTCCGGCGCGTTCACCGGCACCATCGCCGACGAGGACGTCCACACCGCGCTGGAGCGCGGCCTGCTGGAGCGCCTCGGCCCGGACCTCGGCGGCAAGCTCCGCGCCGGACGGTCCCGCAACGACCAGGTCGCCACCCTCTTCCGGATGTACCTGCGCGACCACGCCCGCGTCATCGGCGGCCTGATCGCCGAGCTCCAGGACGCGCTGGTCGGGCTGGCCGAGGCCCACCCGGACGTGGCGATGCCCGGCCGCACCCACCTCCAGCACGCCCAGCCGGTGCTCTTCGCCCACCACGTCCTCGCCCACGTCCAGTCCCTCTCCCGGGACGCGGAGCGGCTGCGCCAGTGGGACGAGCGCACCGCCGTCTCCCCCTACGGCTCCGGCGCCCTCGCGGGCTCCTCGCTGGGCCTGGACCCCGAGGCGGTCGCCAAGGACCTCGGCTTCGAGCACGGCAGCGCCGCCAACTCCATCGACGGCACGGCCTCCCGGGACTTCGTCGCGGAGTTCGCCTTCATCACCGCGATGATCGGTGTGAACCTCTCCCGGATCGCCGAGGAGGTCATCATCTGGAACACGAAGGAGTTCTCCTTCGTGACGCTGCACGACGCCTTCTCCACCGGCTCGTCGATCATGCCGCAGAAGAAGAACCCGGACATCGCCGAGCTGGCACGCGGCAAGTCCGGCCGCCTGATCGGCAACCTCACCGGCCTGATGGCCACCCTCAAGGCCCTGCCGCTCGCCTACAACCGCGACCTCCAGGAGGACAAGGAGCCGGTCTTCGACTCCATCGACCAGCTGGAGATCCTGCTGCCCGCGTTCACCGGGATGATGGCCACGCTCACCGTGCACCGCGAGCGCATGGAGGAACTGGCCCCGGCCGGCTTCTCCCTCGCCACCGACATCGCCGAGTGGCTGGTCCGGCAGGGCGTGCCGTTCCGGGTCGCCCACGAGGTGGCCGGCGAGTGCGTGAAGGTCGCCGAGGCGGAGGGCAAGGAGCTGGACGAGCTGACCGACGAGCAGTTCGCGAAGATCTCCGCGCACCTCACCCCGGAGGTCCGCTCGGTCCTCGACGTCCCCGGCGCCCTGGCCTCCCGTAACGGCCGAGGCGGCACAGCCCCGAGCGCGGTGGCGATCCAGCTCGCGGAACTGAAGGAGAACGTAGCCCTCCAGCACAAGTGGTCGACAGCCAAGAAGCAGTAGGCCAGGACGCCCCTCAGGAGCGCGGGGACTTGCGCGCCAGGCCCGCACGGCGCCGCACGCACCGCGCCCCGGAGTCCCGCCCCCTCAGGGGCGCGGGGAACTGCGCGAACAACCCCCACGTCGCCGCACCTGCCCCGCCCCGGCAAGTCCCGACCTCATAGGCGAAGCCGCAGCCACGACGCGGGTTACGTTGGCACAGCCACACCGCAGCCAACCGACGGAGTCGCCATGCCCTTCGCCCGCCTGGCCACCGCCACCACCCCCACCGCCCACCTGGGCCTGGGCCTCGCCGCAGTGGGCCGCCCCGCCTACATCACCCTCGACCGAGCCGCCGACCTGGGCGAAGGCGACGACCGAACGGTCGAGAACCTCCGCGCCCGCACCCACGAACTCCTCGACGCCGCCTACGCCCAGGGCGTGCGCTACTTCGACGCGGCCCGCTCCTACGGCCGCAGCGAGGAATTCCTCGCCGACTGGCTGAAGAACCACCCGGACGCCACCGACGTGGTCGTCGGCAGCAAGTGGGGCTACACCTACACCGCCGACTGGACCACCGACGCCGAACGGCACGAGGTCAAGGACCACTCCCTCGCCGCGTACGAACGCCAGCGCGCCGAGACCGACGCGATCCTCGGCGACCGGCTGGACCTCTACCAGATCCACTCGCTGACCCCGGACAGCCCCGCCCTCGCCGACAAGGAACTGCACGCCCGGCTCGCCGAGGCCGCGGCCCAGGGTCTCACCGTCGGCTTCTCCACCAGCGGCCCCCGCCAGGCGGACGCCATCCGCGCCGCCCTCGCCGTCACGGTCGACGGCGAGCCCCTCTTCCGCACGGTGCAGTCGACCTACAACGTCCTGGAGACCTCCGCCGGCCCCGCGCTGGCCGAGGCCCACGACGCGGGGCTCACGGTGATCGTCAAGGAGGGCATGGCAAACGGCCGCCTGGCCGGCCCGCAGGCCCCCGAGCCGTTGCGCGCCGTCGCCGAGGAGACCGGCCTGGGCTGCGACGCCGTGGCCCTCGCCGTCGCGCTGCGTGAGCCGTGGGCGGGCATGGTCCTGTCGGGCGCGGCCACCACCGTCCAGCTCGTCTCCAACCTGCACGCGGCCGCCGTCGACCTCACCGACGACCAGCTCGCCCGCCTGGCCCCGCTGGCAGAGAACCCCGACGCGTACTGGCAGCACCGTGGCGGCCTGCCCTGGCACTGACCTCACCGTCCGCCGCCGACACCCACAGGACGACGCCAGGCGATGAGACATGAGTACCCCGCGTGAGACACCACCGTCTCACGTGAGGTACCGTCGTCTCATGGCTGTCGACCGCGACCACGTGCTGCGCAGCGCCGCAGCGCTGCTGACCCGCAAGTCCACCGCGACGATGGACGAGGTCGCCAGGGCCGCCGGCATCAGCCGCGCCACCCTGCACCGCCAGTTCGCCGGGCGGGACGCACTGGTCCGTGCCCTCGAAGCGCTCGGGATCGCCGAGTGCGAGGCCGCCCTCGCCGCCGCCCGCACCGACGAGGGCCCCGCCACCGACGCCGTGCGGCGCCTGGTCGCCGAGATCGAACCGCACGCGGGCCTGCTCGCCTTCCTCTACTCCGAGAACCAGCTGTTCGAGGGCGAGGAGCAGAACGAGGGCTGGGCCAGGATCGACGAGGGCGTCGCGGACCTGTTCCGGCGCGGCCAGTCGAGCGGTGAGTTCCGCATCGACCTCACCCCGGCCTGGCTCACCGAGGCCCTCTACGGCCTGCTCGCCTCCGCCGCCTGGGCGGTCGCCGAGGGCCGGGTCGCCCCCAACGACTTCACCCACATGATCGTCGAGCTGCTGCTGGGCGGCGTACGACGCCCGGAAGAACCGGCACGAAGGAAGCAGTCATGACCAGCGCCATACGGCCGCACACCACGACCGAGGAGACGCCGCGGCCCGGGCGCTGGCTCGCCCTCTCCGTCCTGGTGCTCGCCGTCCTGCTGGTGGCCGTCGACGCGACCGTCCTCGGCCTCGCCACCCCGTACATCAGCGAGGACCTCGCACCCACCGGCACCCAGCTGCTGTGGATCGGCGACGTCTACTCCTTCGTGATCGCCGGTCTGCTCGTCTCCATGGGCAGCCTCGGCGACCGTATCGGCCGCAAGCGCATCCTGCTGTTCGGCGCCGCCGCCTTCGGCGCGATCTCCGTGCTCAACGCGTACGCGCACACGCCCGAGGTGATGATCATGGCGCGCGCCCTGCTCGGCGTCGCCGGGGCCACGCTGATGCCGGCCACCCTCGCCCTGATCCGCAACCTCTTCCACGACCCGCGCGAGCGCAGCTTCGCCATCGGCATCTGGGGCGCGACCGCCTCCGCGGGCACCGCGGTCGGCCCGATCCTCGGCGGGCTGCTGCTCGAACACTTCTGGTGGGGCTCGGTCTTCCTGATCAACCTGCCGGTGATGGCCGTCCTGGTGGTCGTCGGCATCAAGCTCCTGCCCGAGTCCCGCACGCCGCAGCCGGGCCCGTGGGACCTGACCAGCGTGGTCCTGTCCCTGGCTGGGATGATCGGCGTCGTCTACGCGGTGAAGGAGACGGCGAGCCACGGCCCCGCACCGTCCGCGCTGGCCGCGGGCCTGCTGGGCGCGGCGGCCCTGTACCTGTTCGTCCGCCGCCAGCTCACCCTTCCGGTGCCGCTGCTGGACGTGCGGCTGTTCCGGCACCCGGGGTTCAGCGGCGCGGTGCTGGCCGACCTGCTGGCCGTCCTCGGCCTGTCCGGCCTGGTCTTCTTCCTCTCCCAGTACCTGCAACTGGTCCAGGGGCGGCGCCCGTTCGAGGCGGGCCTCGCCGAACTGCCCGCGGCGATCGGCGCGGTGGTGGCCGGCCTGATCGCCGGCCGTGCCGCGCGCCGCTTCTCGGTGCGCTCCGTCGTGGCCGGGGGACTGGCCGCCATCGGTCTCGCCCTGGCCGCCCTCACCGTCATCGGCCAGTCCACCGGCTACCCCCTGCTCGGGGCGGCCCTGCTGGTGGTCGGCGCGGGCGCGGGTTTCTCGTTCACCGTGACGGCGGACGTGATCCTCTCCAGCGTGCCCAAGGAACAGGCGGGCGCGGCCTCCGCCGTCTCGGAGACGGCGTACGAACTCGGCGCGGCCCTCGGCATCGCCGTCCTGGGCTCCATCGTCACCGGCGCCTACCGGGGCTTCCCCGGCCCGGCGGGCACCCCGGCGGCCGCCCACGAGTCCCTGGGCGGCGCGGTGGAAGCGGCGACCCACATGCCGGCCGCCACCGCGGCCCCCATGCTCGACGCAGCCCGCGAGGCCTTTGTGTACGGCCTCACCCTGGCAGCAGGAGTTGGAGCGACAGTCCTCCTGGCCGCCTCAGCAGCAGCCTGGCACATGCTCCGCAACCAACACCTGGACAACACCTGAGCCCCCCAAGGGCGCGGGGAACTGCGCGACAAGCCCCCACCCGCCTGCGGGGACCCAAAACGGCGGTGGGCGCCGGTGGAGGAAACTCCACCGGCGCCCACCGGAAAAGAAACGCCGGCCGACTAGGCCGCCTCTTTCGCCTTGCTCGCGTACATGTCCACGTACTCCTGCCCCGACAGCCGCATGACCTCCGTCATCACCGAGTCGGTGACCGCCCGCAGCACGTACCGGTCCCGGTCCATGCCCTCGTAGCGCGAGAACTCCATCGCCTCACCGAACCGCACGGTGACCCGCCCCGGCCGGGGCACCCCCGCCCCGCCCGGCTGCAGCTTGTCCGTGCCGATCATGGCGAACGGCACCACCGGCGCCCCGGTCATCAGCGTGAGCCGGGCGATGCCGGTCCGCCCCCGGTACAGCCGTCCGTCGGGGGAGCGGGTGCCCTCCGGGTAGATCCCGAAGACGTTCCCCTCCTCCAGGACCCGGCGCCCGGTCATCAGGGCGGCCACACCGCCCCGCCCGCCGTCGCGGTCCACCGGGATCATGCCGACGCCCGTGAAGAACCACGCCATCAGCCGCCCCTTGAAGCCCTTGCCGGTGACGTACTCGTCCTTGCCGATGAAGAAGACCTGCCGGTCGCAGACGAGCGGCAGGATCATCGAGTCGATGAAGGTGAGGTGGTTGCCGGCCAGGATCACCGGACCGTCGCCCGGGATGTGCTCCGCGCCCTCCACCCGTGGGCGGAACATCAGGCGCATGATCGGACCGAGCACTGCCTTGATGAGCGCGAAGCGGGACAACGGGCCCTCCGGTGGGAAGCGGACGTCGACGAATGCCGTATGAGTCTGTGCAGGTGAGGACATTACTCGCGGTCCGGGGAGTCACGCACATCGGGCTCGTGGCAGTTAACCGAGGTCTTACGGACTCTTGACCCGGGTTCACCTGCGCGCCCGTACCCGTGGGCGGTGGGCAACACGGCCGTCACGCTGTGACGGAGCTCGCTCGCACGACGGCGGCGCTCGCCCCGGCCCGCGCTCCGTGCGGGTACCCGAGTGCGCCGGTACGAACCGGACGTGCCGTCACATCGCCATCGCAATACGACATGTGTACGTCATCCGTATGAGGGACGGACGCCCACGCGGACGCCATGCGACACCACCCGCGTGTTCGGCTCCAGGTCTCCCGTGCGTCATTCGCACCCCCCTACGATCGGCCCGCACCGGACGAGCCGACACAGGAGGCGTTCATGGCAGCACGGCAGTCGAACGAACAGGCGAGCGGGACCGGACGGCGGGCCCTGCTCGGCGCGGCGGTCCTCGGCGCGGGCGGAACCGTCCTCGGACTCGGCGGCACTGCGCGGGCCGCCGGCGGCCGGCAGGGACACGGGGGCGGCCGGGGCCTGGAGAGCCTGCCCGTGCCGACCGTCATCGGCCACCGGGGCGCCAGCGGCTACCGTCCCGAGCACACGTTCGGCTCGTACCAGCTCGCCCTCGACATGGGCGCGGACATCGTCGAGGCCGGCGACCTCGTCCCCACCAAGGACGGCCACCTCGTCTGCCGCCACGAACCGGAGATCGGCGGCACCACCGACGTCGCCGAGCACCCCGAGTTCGCCGGCCGCCGCACCACCAAGACGCTGGACGGCGTCCAGGTCACCGGCTGGTTCACCGAGGACTTCACGCTCGCCGAGCTCAAGCGGCTGCGGGCCGTGGAGCGCATCCCCGCCAACCGCCCGCACAACACCCTCTACAACGGCCGCTGGGAGATCCCCACCTTCGAGGAGGTGCTGCGCTGGCAGGATGAGCAGACCCGCAGGCGCGGCAAGCAGGTGTGGATCTATCCCGAGCTCAAGCACCCCACCTACTTCCGGGGGCTCGGCCTCGGCCTGGAGGAGCGGGTGGCGAAGGTCCTGCGCCGGCACGGCAAGGACCGCAAGAACTCACCCGTCATCCTGCAGTCGTTCGAGCCGACCGCCGTCGAGCGGATGAACGAACTGGTCGGCAACCCGCTCGTCGTCCTGCTCGACGCGGCGGGCACCCGCCCCTGGGACTTCACCGAGACCGGCGACCCGCGCACCGTCGACGACCTGATCACGCCCAAGGGCCTGAAGGAGATCGCCTCCTACGCGCAGGGCATCGGCCCCACGCTCGACCTGATCATCCCGCGCGACGCCTCCGGCCGGCTGACCGAGCCCACCACCCTGGTCCGTGACGCGCACCGGGCGGGCCTGATCCTGCACCCCTACACCATGCGCAACGAGAACCCGTTCCTGCCCGCGGAGTTCCGCAAGGGCAGCGACCCCGACGCCTACGGCGACGTCTTCGGCGCCTACCGGGCGTACTTCGCCACCGGCATCGACGGCGTCTTCACCGACAACCCCGACACCGGCCTGCTGGCCCGCGAGGACTTCGTCAACCGCTGACCCGCCCCGCCCCGGAAGGGGTGAGGTACGCGCGCCCCGGGCAACCCCGCCCGGGGCGCGCGGGTCGTTGCGCATGTGAGAACCGACCCGCTTTCCGCATGCGACCCGTCCGCCCACGACCTGATCGCCGACGGTCTGTCCGCCCATGATCTGTCCGCCCACGACCTGATCGCCCTGCTCCGCCCCCTCCTCGCCGCGGAGGCCGCCGCCGAGGCGTTCGGCTCCGGTGCCGAACCGGGCGACCTGGAACAGGCGGTCTGGCTGCGGCTGCTGGAGCGGCTGCGCCGTGCCGGCCCGCCGCCCGATCCGCCGCTGTGGCTGCGCCGTGCCGTCCGCGCCGAGGCCCGCCGGGTCCGCCGTACCGCCCGCCGCGAGACGGCGCTGACCTGCGAACCGGCCGACGCGGACCGCCCGGACCCGGAACGGCTCGCCCTCGTCGCCGCCCACCGCCGCGTCCTGCGTGACGCCGTGCGCCGGCTGCCCGGCCGCTGCCCCCGCCTGCTCGCCGCGTTGCTGTCCCCGCGCGATCCGACATACCGGGAAATCGCAGGGGAGTTGGGTATCTCACAGGGCAGTCTCGGCCCGGAACGCTCCAGATGCCTGGGATGTCTGCGGCGTTTACTCGCGGCGGAGGTTGCGGCGCGCTGAGGGCGGGGATAGGAGTGAGGGACAACAGGTGATCAGGTGAGCGGGAGGCGTGCGCACATGGGCATGAGCGTGACCATCTCTGCGGCGGCCGAGCAGGACGCGGAGCAGATCTTCAGGTTGCAGTACCTGTGCTTCCAGAGCGAAGCCGCCCTCTACGGCAACTACCGCATCGATCCCCTGATCCAGAGTCTCGACTCGGTGCGCGAGGAGGTCGCCGACGACTGTGTGTTCGTCGCCCGCCTCGGCGACGAGATCGTCGGCTCGGTGCACGGCAGGATCACCGAGGACGGCGCCGCCGCGATCGGCAAGCTCTGCGTCCACCCCCGCCTCCAGGGGCACGGAATCGGCGCCCGGCTGCTCAAGGCCGCCGAGTCCGCCCTCGCGGGCGAGCGCGGCGCCCGCACGTTCCGGCTGCACGCCGGTCACCGCAGCGAGAGCAACCTCAGCCTCTACAGCAAGGTCGGCTACCAGCGGGTGGGCACATCGCGGGGCGCGGACGGCGTACCGATGATCGTGTTGGAGAAGAAGGCGGAGACGTACGCGACGACCGCCTGACCGTGACGACGTGACACAGGGGGCGGCCGCCCGAGGGGGGGCCGCCCGTCAGGCCGCCGGCTCCTGCGGCCGTGCCCGGCGCAGCCAGTACACGGCGGTCAGCGGCAGCAGCACGGGGATGAAGAGGTAGCCCATCCCGTAGTCCGACCACACGGTCGCGTCGGAGAAGGCGGACGGCTCCACCAGCGTCCACGTGCCTACGGTCAGTACGCCCACCAGCTCGGCGGCGCAGCAGACCAGCGCCGCCTTGCGGGCCTTCTCCCCGCCGCGTACCAGCGTGTAGGTGATGAAGCCGTAGACGACGCCGGCCAGCGCCGACAGCGAGTAGGCGAGCGGCGCCCGGTCGAACTCGGTGGCGATCTGGTAGACCGAGCGCGACACCGCGCCGACCACCATCACCCCGTACAGCCAGACCAGCAGCACCCCGGGCCCGCCGGTCAGCCGTGTCCGGTTCGTCCGTTCCTGCGTCGCGGTCACCTCAGCCTCCCCAGATGTCGAAGAGCCGCACCTCGAGCACGGCCAGCACCACGCCGCTCGCGGCGACGGTCACCGAACCCCAGCGGGTGCGCTCGCCCAGCGACAGGAAGCCCGCCGCCGGTACACAGGCGAACGAGCCCAGCAGGTACGCCACGAAGATGGTCGTCCCCTGCTCCGGCTTCTCGCCCCGGGCCAGCTGCACGATCCCGATCACCAGCTGCACCAGCGTCAGCAGCGTGACCACCGCCATGCCGATGAAGTGCCAGTCCTTCGTCGGCTGGTCACGGTAGGCGGCCCAGCCGCACCAGGCGGCGAGCAGCAGCGCGGCGACAGCGGTCACCACGGTCAGGGCATCCAGCATGGCAGCGAGCCTATTACGCGGGGAAAGCCGCGCCCACGTCGGCCCCGCGCACCGTTCCCGGTCCGCGCCCCGAGGCCCGTAGGGTCGATGGCATGACCATTCACGCGCGCGCCCTGCTCTTCGACAACGACGGGACCCTCGTCTCCTCCCTGGACTCCGTGAACCGCTGCTGGACGCGGTGGGCCGTGGAGTACGGGCTCACGGCCGAGGACTTCGCGCGGGTCGAGCTGCACGGCAGGCCGGCCGCCGAGATAGCCGCCGACCTGCTGCCCGCCCGCGTGGTGCCGGAGGCCGTCGCGCGGATCGAGGACCTGGAGGTGGGGGACGTGCCGAACGGAGGGGTCCGTCTGCTGCCCGGGACGAAGGAGTTCCTCGCCGCCCTGCCCGCCGAGCGCTGGGCCGTGGTCACCTCCGCCACCCGGCGCCTCGCCGGGGCCCGGCTCGGGGCCGTCGGCATCCTGCCCAAGATTCTGATCGCCGCCGACGACATCACCCGCGGCAAGCCCGACCCCGAGCCCTACCTGCTCGCCGCCCGCACCCTCGGCGTCGACCCCGCCCACTGCGTGGTCTTCGAGGACGCCCCCGCCGGGCTGCAGGCCGGCCGCGCCGCCGGCATGACGACCGTGGCCTTGGCCACAACCCACCGGGCCGAGGAGCTGACCGCCGACCTGGTCGTCGACGACCTCTCCGCCCTGTCCGCACTGGTCACGCACGCCGGAGTCGAGATCTCCGTACGCCCCTGACGTGCGCGCACGGGTGTCCACGGCTGTCCAGTATGCGGACAGCCGTGTCCGCTCCGAGGTGAACGTCTGCTTTACTGACCGCATGACCACGACGAGCGACCGCATCCCTGCGACCGAGGCGACCATGACGCCCGGTGCTCGTTGTATGTGTCCGCTCCGAATGCGCGCCTTCTAGAGGGCCCCCGCACCGCCTGAGCCTCGCGCCCCGAAGCGAGACCGCTCGCGTCCGCCCGCATGCCCCGCATGCGCGACCGAGCCACGCCCCGCGCACGTTCCTCCACGGCCTTCCGCGCCGCACCGCGAGTTCCGTGCCGCCCCATGCCTTCCCCCCGTATGCCTCGTGCCCGGCGCCCACGACGCGCCACGCACTCGACAGTGACGGAAACCCACGTGATCACCACCTCGGGCCTCACCAAGGTCTACCGCTCACGCGGCCGCGAGGTCACCGCCCTGGACGGCGTCGACCTCCACGTCCGCGAAGGAGAGGTCTACGGCGTCATCGGCCAGTCCGGCGCCGGCAAGTCCTCCCTCATCCGCTGCGTCAACCTGCTGGAGCGACCCACCGCGGGCACCGTGACCGTGGCCGGCCAGGACCTCACCGCGCTCGCCGGCCGCGGCCCGCGGGCCGGCCGGGAACTGCGCCAGGCGCGCAGCCGTGTCGGCATGGTCTTCCAGCACTTCAACCTGCTGTCCTCGCGCACCGTCCAGGACAACGTCGAACTCCCGCTGGAGATCCTCGGCAAGAGCGGGAAGGAACGTTCCCGCAAGGCGCTGGAGCTGCTCGACCTGGTCGGTCTCGCCGACAAGGCCAAGGCGTACCCGGCCCAGCTCTCCGGCGGGCAGAAGCAGCGCGTCGGCATCGCCCGCGCCCTCGCCGGCGACCCCAAGGTGCTGCTCTCCGACGAGGCCACCAGCGCCCTCGACCCGGAGACCACCCGCTCGATCCTGCAGCTGCTGCGCGACCTGAACCGCCAACTCGGCCTCACCGTCCTGCTCATCACCCACGAGATGGACGTCGTGAAGTCGATCTGCGACTCGGCCGCCCTCATGGAGCGGGGCCGCATCGTCGAGTCCGGCACGGTCACCGACCTGCTGGCCACCCCCGGCTCGGAACTCGCCGCCGCGCTGTTCCCCGTCGGCGGCGAGGCCACCGGCGAGGACCGCACCGTCGTCGACGTCACCTTCCACGGCGAGAGCGCCACCCAGCCGGTCATCTCCCAGCTGTCGCGTACCTACAACATCGACATATCGATCCTCGGCGCGGCCATCGACACCGTCGCCGGCCTCCAGGTCGGCCGCATGCGCATCGAACTGCCCGGCCGCTACGAGGACAACGTCGTGCCCATCGGTTTCCTGCGCGAACAGGGCCTGCAGATCGACGTCGTCGACCACGACGAGCCCACGCTGGTGAAGGAGGGCGTCAAGTGACCTGGTCCGAGATGCAGCCGCTGCTCGAACAGGCCTGTACCGAGACGCTGGTCATGGTCGGCTGGTCCACCCTGATCGCCGTCGTCGGCGGCCTCCCGCTCGGCATCCTGCTGGTCCTCACCGACAAGGGCGGACTGCTGCAGAACACCGTGGTGAACAAGATCATCGGGCAGGTCGTGAACATCGGCCGCTCGCTGCCGTTCATCATCCTCATGGTCGCCCTGATGAACTTCACCCGCTGGGTCACCGGCACCACCATCGGCAGCGAGGCCGCGATCGTGCCGCTCGCCATCGGCGGCATCCCCTTCTTCGCGCGGCTCGTCGAGACCGCCGTGCGCGAGGTGGACCACGGGCTCGTCGAGGCCGTGCAGGCGATGGGCGGCAACACCTGGACCATCGTCCGCAAGGTCCTCGTCCCCGAGGCCCTGCCCTCGCTGATCGCCTCGACCACGACCACGGTCATCGCGCTCATCGGCTACTCCGCCATGGCCGGCACGGTCGGCGGCGGCGGACTCGGCGACCTCGCCGTCCGCTACGGCTACCAGCGCTTCGAGACCGGCCTGATGTGGATCACCGTCGTGATCCTCGCCGTGGTCATCTCCCTCATCCAGTTCGCCGGCGACTTCGCCGCCCGCGCCCTGCACCGCCGCGGCGCCCGCTCCGGACCCGGTCCGAAGCTGCGGCTGCTGAAGGGCGAGAAGCCCGCCGCGGCCGAGGTCGGCAAGGTCGCCTGACCCGTCCCCGGCCACCCCCCCCGGACTCCCCGTGCACCGCGACGGGGTCGCACCACCCAAGGAAAGGCACTTTTCGTGCGTAACACCGCCAAGATCACCACCGCCGTCCTCGCCGCCGGAGCCCTCACCCTCGGGCTCTCCGCCTGCGGCTCGGACAAGGACGCCGCCTCCGACACCTCCGGCCCGCTGGTCGTCGCCGCGAGCCCCGTGCCCCACGCCGAGATCCTGAACTTCGTCAAGGACAACCTCGCCGAGAAGGCCGGCCTCGACCTCGAGGTCAAGGAGTTCACCGACTACGTCACCCCGAACACCGCGACGGAGGACGGCTCGGTCGGCGCCAACTTCTTCCAGACCCAGCCGTACCTCGACGACTTCAACAAGAAGAACGGCACGCACATCGTGTCCGTCGTCGACGTGCACCTGGAGCCGCTCGGCCTCTACTCGCACAAGGTGAAGAAGGCCGACGAGCTGAAGAGCGGCGCGACGATCGCGATCCCCAACGACACCGTCAACGAGGGCCGGGCGCTGCAGCTGCTCGCGGCCAACGGCCTGCTCACCCTCAAGGACGGCGTCGGCACCTCGGCGACCCCCGCGGACATCACGGACAACCCGAAGAAGCTCACCTTCAAGGAGCTCGAGGCCGCCCAGACCCCGCGCTCCCTGGACGACGTCGACGCCGCGGTGGTCAACGGCAACTACGCCATCGAGGCCGACCTGAAGCCCGCCAAGGACGCCCTGGTCCTCGAAGAGGCGAAGGACAACCCGAACAGCAACCTCCTCGCCGTCAAGGAGGGCCAGGAGGACGACCCGCGGGTGAAGAAGCTCGCCGACCTCCTCACCTCGCCCGAGGTGAAGAAGTACATCGAGGACACCTACGCCGGATCGGTCCTCCCCTCCTTCTGATCCCGCCGGATCCACCGCGACACCCTCCACGGGGTCCGACTCCGCGCCGCTCGGCGACGGGGGAGGACCCCGTGGTGCGTTCCGGTGCTTTCATGCTGCATGCTGGGCAGTTCAGCAGCACCCGACGGTCTCTCAGTTACGGAGCGGCGCATGACGAGCACCTTCCCCGACATCTCCATCAGCACGGAGCGGTTGGTGCTGCGTCCCCTCGACGCGGACGACGTGCCCGCCCTCGCCGCGATGATGAACGACGAGCAGGTGGGCGCCTGGACCGACGCCCCCCAGCCCTTCTCCGAGGAGGCGGCCCGCGCCTGGATCACCGAGGACGCGCCCGCCGAACGCGCCTCCGGCCGCGGACTCGACCTCGCGGTCACCGAGTTCCTCACCCAGCGCCTGGTCGGCGTCATCCGGCTGGCGGGGACCGACTGGCACGTGCGGTCCACCGTACTGTCGTACATCATCGCGCCGTGGGCGCGCGGGGAGGGATACGCCTCCGAGGCGGCGCTCGCCACCGCCCAGTGGCTCTTCGGCGACCAGAAGCTCGAACGCGTCGAACTGCGCACCGCGGCCGACAACGCCGCGGCGCAGCAGGTCGCCCAGAAGATCGGCTGCATCAGCGAGGGGGTGCTGCGCAACGCCTGCATAGCCAGGGTCCGCACCGAGGACGGAGGCTGGAGCGAGGTGCGCACCGACTTCATCGTGTGGAGCCTGCTGCCGGAGGACATCGAGGGCGCGGACGGCCAACTGGCCGACAGCAACGGCTTCTCCGGCTACACCGACTGGAACTGACGTCCGACGAGCGCCCGGCGGGCGGCACCGGCGCGGCGGTCCGTGTCCGCACCAGGTAATCTCGACAGACCGCCTCCGGGCGGAACAGCCGAGGACGACCTGCGCAAACCCAGGAGACTGACGACGATGGCCGACCGGGTCACGGTGATCGGCTGGGACGGCTCGCCGCTGACCGAGGCGGCACGCGCCGCACTGGGAGCCGCCACCCTGGTGGCCGGCGCCGCTCACCACCTGGCACTCCCCGAGGTGCCCGCCACCGCCGAGCGTATCCGGCTCGGCTCCGTCGCCCTCGCCGCCCGGCGCGTCGCCGCCCACCGCGGTACCGCGGTCGTGCTCGCCGACGGCGACCCCGGCTTCTTCGGCGTCGTACGGACCCTGCGCGCGCCGGAGTTCGGCCTGGAGGTCGAGGTCGTGCCCGCCGTCTCCTCGGTCGCCGCCGCCTTCGCCCGGGCCGGCATGCCCTGGGACGACGCGGAGGTCGTGGTCGCCCACCCCCGCACCCTGCGTCGCGCGGTGAACGTCTGCCGGGCCCACACCAAAGTGGCGGTCCTCACCTCCCCGGGCGCCGGCCCCGCCGAACTGAGCCTGCTCATGGAGGGCGTCCACCGCTCCTTCGTCATCTGCGAGGAACTCGGCACCGAGCGCGAACAGGTCACGGTCGTCACCTCCGACAAGGCCGCCGACCACACCTGGCGCGACCCCAACGTGGTGATCGTCATCGGCGGCCCGGTGGCCGCCGGCGACTCCGCGGGCTGGCTCGCCGGGCGCGGCCCCGCGCCCGGGCCGCGCGGCTGGACGCTGCCCGCCGAGGAGTACGGCGGCGAGCTCGGCGAGGGCGAGCAGGACGTCCTGCGCACCGGCCAACTCGCCCGCCTGGGACCGGGCCTCGGCGACCTCGTCTGGGACATCGGCTGCGGCTCCGGCGCCTTCGCCACCGACGCCGCACGCGCCGGCGCCGCCGTCATCGCCGTCGACAGCGACCCGCGGGCCTGCGCCCGCACCGACGCCGCCGCCCGCCGGCACGGGGTCCAGATGCAGATCGTCCACGGCTCCGCCCCGCAGGTCATGGAGAACCTGCCCGAACCGGACGTCGTCCGCGTCGGCGGCGGGGGAGCGGCCGTGGTCTCCGCCGTCGCCGACCGCCGCCCGCAGCGCATCGTCACGCACGCCGCCACCCGCGACGCGGCCGAGCTGATCGGCCGGAACCTGACGGAGCACGGCTACCGGGTCGAGTGCGCGCTGCTGCAGTCCGTCGAACTCGACACGCGGGCCTGGACGGAGACGGAACGGAGCGTTGCGTTCCTGCTCAGCGGGGTGCTGCCCGCGCGCGGCCGCTGAGCCGCGTTGCCGTCCCCGTGATCGGGTTGTCGTACCGCGCGCGGTAGGCTGGCCGATCGTTGTACCGCACCGGACACCCGACGCTTCGTCGGTCAATGTCCAAAAAGCGCGCCCGTTTTGGGGTGGGTCGTGGTACGGCAGGAACCGGAGGACGCGCAACGTGGCGCAGTCCACAGCGGAACCGTCGCCGATCAAGCTGACGCGACGGCGGTACGGCCGCGACAATGCCAGTGAATGGCTTTGTCGCCTTTTTCGGGCGGGCCGTTCGTGCCGCTGGGGACGCACGCTCGTTCTCCAGTGTGGGGCGGTCGGTGCGCCGTTCCGGGTGAGCTGGTCGTAGGAGCACTAACCGATGGGCGAGGGGTACGCATGACCGACACCGGCCAGGTCCCGGGCGAGGGACTGCCGGAGAACGCAGGCAGGGTGGAGCAGCCGGGCGTCACCGCGCCTGAGGCGTACACCTACCTCTCCGACAGTCCCGCCGAGGACGAAGACCTGCTGCTCCCTGGCGCCCAGGGCGCCTGGGGCAACGAGATCGCACCGCCCGCGCCCGAGCCGGTGGTCGAGACCGTCCACCAGCCCGGCCCGCACGAGACAGCCGGCCGCGACAGCGGATCGGTCGACCTCAACGGCGTCCGGCTCCCCGAGCCGCCCCAGCAGGTCCCGGCCGCGCCGCGCCGCCCGCTGCACCTCGGCCCGCCGATGCCCGACCTCTCCACGAGCCCGGTCCGCTCCCTCGCCGACCGCGGCCCCGCCGACCTGCCGGCCCGCCAGCCCGGCCCGCCGACCCTCGGCCCCGAGTACCTCGACGTCCAGCCCGCCCGGGAGGCCGCCGCACCGCAGGTCGCGGCGGCGCAGGCCGCGGGGCCCTGGGCCGCCCGGGGGACGGCCGGTGCGGGGGTGGGGACCGCGGAAGCGGCAGCCCCCGAGGCGGGACCCGTCGACGCGGCCCAGGCGGTCGTCGCCCGGGTCTCCACGGACACGGTCGCGCAGGCGGACGTGAGTGCGCGGAGCGCCGCCGGCGGCGAACAGGCTCCCGCCGCCGTGCCGTACACCGACCACGGCACACCGGTGGTGCCGGCGCCGGGTGCGCCCGTCGACACGGCCGCCGGGCAGGGGAATCCGCAGGCGGACGCGGTCGTGTCCGTGCCGGCCGGCCGTGGGGCGCCCGAGGGTGTGCCCCCCGAGGGGGTCCCCGTCGCGCCGGAACACGCCGAGGTGGCGGAGCCCGTGGCGGAGGCGCCGCAGCAGGCTGAAGCCGTACAGCAGGCGGAACCCGCTGCGGAGGTTCCCGTGGCGGCGCCGGAGGCCGGCCGGCCCGAGCAGGCGGCGGCCGAGACGGTTCCGGCGCCGGGCGAGGCGGGCCCCGCGGGCGTCGCCGTGACCGAGGCCGGTCCGGCGCGGGAGGCGCCCGTGCCGGGTGCCGGGACCGTGGAGCCTGTCGCCGAGGCGCCCGACGGTGACGTCGCCGTCGCCGCGCCCGAGGGCGCGCAGGCGCCGCAGGAGACCCCTGCCGAGGACGTGGCCGTGACGCAGGCGCCTCAGATGCCGGACGCCGAAGGTGTGGTGCCTCAGCCCGAGCCCGGGCACCAGGCGGAGACCGAGGCCGCGATCGCGGTCGCCGTCGCGCGGGAAGCCCAGGACAGCGCGGCCGAACAGGCCCAGGCTCCGGAGGACGCCGTCCAGGCGCCGGTCGTCGACGGTGCCGTGCCGCAGCCGGCCGGTGACCAGATCGCCGGTGCGCCGGCGGGCGAGCCCCAGGGCGACCCCGAGCCGGGCGCGGCCCTTGGCACCGACGTGCCGCGGGCGGCCCCCGTCGCGGAGACTCCCGTACCCGAGCCCGTCCAGGCACCCGAGGCCCCCGAGGCCGCGCCGGCGCCCGAGCCCCTCGCGGCGCAGGGCGTGCAAGCGCCCGAAGCCCCGGCGCCTGAAGCGGCCCTCGCGCCCGAAACGGCCCCCGTGCCCGAAGCCGTAGCGCCCGACGCCCCGACACCGGACGCCCCCGACACGGCCGCCGCACCCGCCGCCGAGGACGGGACGACCGTGGCCTCCCCGGAGCCGGAAGCCACCGCACCGGCCGCGGACGCGACCGCCGACCCGTTCGTCGCCCCGGCCCCCGCCGAGCCCGAGGCCCCCGCACCGGCCGACGCCGTGCAGGGGCCCCAGCAGACCCCCGCGCACGCGACCCCGCTGCCCGGCACCCTGCCGCTCACGCCCGAGGCCGACCAGCCGCTGGGGCAGTTCGTCCCCGTGGACGGCACCGTGCCCACCGCGCCGCACCTCGCCCCCACCCCGCCGCAGGGCGTCACCGTCCCGGAGGACGGGACCGCCCCGGCCGACGCCGTACCGGCCGCCCCCGCGGCCGACGCCGACACGGACGTCCCGCAGAACGCCGACGACCTGGACACCCAGGGCGCGGGAGTGGAACCGGAGCCGGCGGCCGGCCCGGCGGGGCCCGCCGCCCCCGGGTACGCGGACGCCGAGCGCGAGGCCGTGCTGAAGGTCATGCGCGAGCGCCGCGACATCCGCAACGGCTTCCGCAGCGACCCCATCCCCCACGAGGTGCTGCTCCGGGTCCTGGAGGCCGCCCACACCGCGCCCTCCGTCGGCCACTCGCAGCCCTGGGACTTCGTCGTCATCCGCTCCGCCGAGACCCGGCGCCGGATGCACGAACTGGCCATGCGTCAGCGCGCGGCCTACGCCAAGTCGCTCCCCAAGGGCCGGGCCAAGCAGTTCAAAGAACTGAAGATCGAGGCCATCCTCGACACCCCGGTGAACATCGTCGTCACCGCCGACCCCACCCGCGGCGGCCGCCACACCCTCGGCCGGCACACCCAGCCGCAGATGGCGCCGTACTCCTCCGCGCTCGCCGTGGAGAACCTCTGGCTCGCCGCCCGCGCCGAAGGGCTCGGCGTCGGCTGGGTCAGCTTCTTCGACGAGCGCGAGATGGTCCGCGCCCTGGAGCTGCCCGACCACCTGGAGGTCGTCGCCTACCTGTGCGTCGGCTACGTCGACGAATTCCCGGACGAGCCCGAGCTGATGCAGGCCGGCTGGTCCAAGCGTCGCCCCCTGTCCTGGGTGGTGCACGAGGAGACGTACGGCCGCCGCGCCCTGCCCGGAGAGGACCCCCACGACCTGCTTGCCGAGACCGTCGCGCAGATCCGCCCGCTGGACGCCAAGGCGCTCGGCGAGGCGTGGGAGCGCCAGAAGCGCATGACCAAGCCGGCCGGAGCACTCGGCATGCTGGAGATCATCTCCGCGCAGCTGTCCGGCCTGTCCCGCCAGTGCCCGCCGCCGATTCCGGAGCCCGCGGCCGTCGCGGTCTTCGCCGGCGACCACGGGGTGCACGCCCAGGGCGTCACCCCCTGGCCGCAGGAGGTCACCGCCCAGATGGTGGCCAACTTCCTCGGCGGGGGAGCGGTCTGCAACGCCTTCGCCGCCCAGGTCGGCGCCGAGGTCTGCGTCGTCGACGTGGGCGTCTCCTCCGACCTGCCGGCCACCCCCGGGCTGCTGCCCCGCAAGATCCGCGCCGGCACGTCCGACATGACCACCGGTCCCGCGATGACCCGCGAGGAGGCCAAGCAGGCCATCGAGGTGGGCATCGAGACGGCCCGGGACCTGGTCGCGGCCGGCAACAAGGCCCTGCTCACCGGCGAGATGGGCATCGCGAACACCACCGCGTCGGCGGCCCTGATCTCCGTCTTCACCGGCGCGGACCCGGCCGAGGTCACCGGCCGCGGCACCGGCATCAACGACGAGACGCTGGTCCGCAAGACCGACGTCGTGCGCCGCGCCCTGGAACTGCACCGGCCCGACCCGGCCGACCCGCTGGGCGTCCTGGCCGCCGTCGGCGGCTTCGAGCACGCGGCCATGGTCGGCCTGCTGCTCGGTGGCGCGTCGCTGCGTACGCCGGTGATCCTGGACGGCGTCAGCGCCGGCGCCGCCGCCCTGGTGGCGCGGGCCATCGCCCCCGAGGTCCTCGCGGCCTGCATCGCGGGCCACCGCAGCGCCGAGCCCGGCCATGTCGCCGCGCTCAACAAGCTGGGTCTGCGTCCCCTGGTCGACCTCGACCTGCGGCTCGGCGAGGGCACGGGCGCCCTCCTCGCGCTGCCGCTGGTGCAGAGCACCGCCCGGGCCATGCACGAGGTGGCGACGTTCGACTCGGCGGGCGTGACGGAGAAGTAGCAGCCGACGTCCTCGCGCGCCCCCTCGACACGGGGCGCGCGGGGACACCTTTCTCCCAGGTTCCTTGGCGCCTTTCTCCCAGGTTCCTTGGCGCCCAGGGGTCCGGTGAGTGAGACCCGTCCCACTCACCGGACCCACCCCGCCCCCGCCGCCCGCGGGCATAAAATGCCACGTCAGGCCCGCTCCGACGCCGCAGCGTGCCCGCGCTGACCCATCGCTCGTCCGAGGAGCCCCCGCTGATGGCCGAACACCCGCCCTACCCCGTAGGCCTCCGCCTCACCGGCCGCCGGGTCGTCGTCCTCGGCGGTGGCCAGGTCGCCCAGCGGCGCCTTCCCGCCCTGATCGGGGCCGGCGCCGACATCCACCTCGTGTCTCCCGAGGCCACCCCGTCCGTCGAGGCGATGGCGGACGCCGGCGAGATCACCTGGCACCGGCGCCCCTACGCCGAGGGCGACCTCGCGGACGCCTGGTACGCGCTGATCGCCACCAGCGACCCCGAGGCGAACACGGCGGCGTCCGCCGAGGCGGAGACCCACCGCGTCTGGTGCGTGCGGTCCGACGACGCCGACCAGGCCACCGCCTGGACCCCGGCGACCGGCCACAGCGAGGGCGTCACCGTCGCCGTGCTCACCACCGACGCGCGCGGACGCGACCCCCGGCACACCGCCGCCGTCCGCGACGCCGTGGTCGAGGGCCTGCGCGACGGCACCCTCGTCGCCCCGCACCACCGCACCCGCACGGCGGGCGTCGCCCTCGTCGGCGGCGGCCCGGGCGACCCGGACCTCATCACCGTCCGCGGCCGGCGCCTGCTCGCCGAGGCCGACGTGGTCATCGCCGACCGGCTCGGCCCCCGCGACCTGCTCGCCGAACTCCCGCCGCACGTCGAGGTGATCGACGCGGCGAAGATCCCCTACGGCCGGTACATGGCCCAGGAGGCCATCAACAACGCGCTCGTCGAGCACGCCCGGCAGGGGAAGTCCGTCGTCCGCCTCAAGGGCGGCGACCCGTACGTCTTCGGCCGCGGCATGGAGGAGCTCCAGGCGCTCACCGAGGCCGGCATCCCCTGCACGGTAGTCCCCGGCATCTCCAGCTCCGTCTCCGTCCCGGGCGCGGCCGGCATCCCCGTCACCCACCGCGGTGTGGCGCACGAGTTCACCGTGGTCAGCGGCCATGTCGCCCCCGACGACGAGCGCTCGCTGGTCGACTGGCCGTCCCTGGCGAAGCTGACCGGCACCCTCGTCGTCCTCATGGGCGTCGACAAGATCGGCCGGATCGCCGAGACCCTGGTGGCGCACGGCAAGTCCCCGGACACCCCGGTCGCCCTCGTCCAGGAGGGCACCACCGCCGCCCAGCGCCGCGTCGACGCCACCCTCGCCACGGTCGCCGAGACCGTCGTCGCGCAGGACGTGAAGCCGCCGGCGGTCATCGTCATCGGCGCCGTCGTGGCCGTGGGCCCGGCCGGGACGGCGGCCTGACATGGGCGAGATCATCACCGTCGACGACCCCGCGGACCCGCGCCTGCACGACTACACCGACCTCACCGACGTCGAACTGCGCCGCCGCCGCGAACCCGCCGAGGGCCTGTTCATCGCCGAGGGCGAGAAGGTCATCAGGCGCGCCGGGGACGCCGGTTACGCCATGAGGTCCATGCTCCTGTCGCAGAAGTGGGTCGACGTCATGCGGGACGTCATCGACCGCTCCGACACCCCGGTGTACGTCGTGGAGCCCGCGCTCGCCGAACAGGTCACCGGATACCACGTGCACCGCGGCGCGCTCGCCTCCATGCGGCGCCGGCCCCTGCCCACCACCGCCGACGTGCTGCGCACGGCCCGCCGCGTGGTCGTCATGGAGGCGGTCAACGACCACACCAACATCGGCGCGATCTTCCGCTCCGCCGCCGCCCTCGGCATGGACGCGGTGCTGCTCTCCCCGGACTGCGCCGACCCGCTGTACCGCCGCAGCGTCAAGGTCTCCATGGGCGCCGTCTTCTCCGTGCCGTACGCCCGCCTGGAGACCTGGCCCAAGGACCTCGCGTCGGTCCGTGAGGCGGGGTTCACCGTGCTCGCCCTCACCCCGGACGAGCGGGCCCGGTCCCTCGACGAGGCGGCCCCGCACCGGATGGAGCGGGTGGCGCTGATGCTCGGCGCGGAGGGCAGCGGCCTGTCCGCCCGCGCCCTGTCCGCCGCCGACGCCTGGGTCCGCATCCCCATGTCCCACGGCGTCGACTCGCTCAACGTGGGCGCGGCGGCCGCGGTCGCCTTCTACGCGGTGACGGCGGGCCGGCCGCAGGAGTAGCGGATCCCCGTCCGCCGTCGTCCGGCGGGACGGGAGCGCCGCGGGCTCAGGACGGGCCCTGGCAGCCCTGCACCAGCGCGATGCCGAGCGCCACCACCAGCGTCACCACCACGAACACGAACAACCGCTGCCTGAGCAGGCGCGGATTGGCCGGACGCAGACCCGACCCGCTCGTCCGGGGGGCGGGTCGGCGGCCGCCCGTACCGGTGCCGGGCCGCGTGGTGCCGCGGGACGCGGGGCCGGAGCGCGGCCTGGGGCGCGCGGGCGAGCCCTGGCGGGGCGCACCCTCACGGGGCGCACCCCCTCCCCGGGACGCCGGGACACCGCGGCCGCCCCGTGAGGGTGTCGGGCCACCGCCCCGGGACACGGGACCCGGCCCGCGCCCGGCCGACGCACCGCGCGGGGGAGTGGCCCGGCCGCCCTGCCTGCGCGCGTCCCGCTCCGGATAGGTGTCCGCGAGGCGCCCGGTGGGCCGTTCGGACTCCGGGGTGCGCGGCGCGGGTGGGCGGACGTCGGCGAGGCCCTGCGCCTCACGCGCGGCGATCTCCTTGAGCCGCAGCGACAGTTGCAGCGTGCTGGGCCGCTCCTCGGGGTCCTTCGCCAGACAGGCGCGGACCAGCGGGGCCAGCGCGTCCGGGACACCCTGCAGCTGGGCCTCCTCGTGCACCACGCGGTACAGCATCACCTCGGAACTGCCGTGCCCGAAGGGGGAGTCGCCCATCGACGCGTAGGCGAGCGTGGCGCCCAGCGAGAACACGTCGGTGGCGGGGGTGACGGCCGCGCCGCGCACCTGCTCGGGGGCGAGGAAGCCGGGCGAGCCGACGGCCGTGCCGACGTGCGTGAGCGTCGAGGCGCCCGTGGCCCAGGCGATGCCGAAGTCGATGATCCGCGGCCCCTTCGGGGACAGCAAGATGTTGGACGGCTTGAGGTCCCGGTGCACCACACCGGCCTCGTGCACGGCGACGAGCCCCTCGGACAGGGCGGCGCCGACGGCGGCCACCTCGGCTGCGCCCAGCGGGCCCTCGTCGGCGACCTTGTCGTGCAGCGACGGGCCCGGCACGTACTGGGTGGCGAACCAGGGGCGGTCCGCCTCCAGGTCGGCGGCCACGAGGCGGGCGGTGCAGCCACCCCTGATGCGCCGGGCCGCCGAGACCTCGCGGGCGAACCGGGAGCGGAACTCCTGGTCCTCCGCCAGATCGGGACGGATGACCTTCAGCGCGACCCGCTGCCCCTTCTTGTCGGAGCCCAGGTAGACCACGCCCATCCCGCCCGCGCCGAGCCGTCGGTGAAGCCTGAAAGAGCCGACGACGCGCGGGTCCTCGCGCCTCAGGCGCATCATCGCCATGTTCATCCCCGCTGCCCGGTCCTGTGACGTGCCACAGCTTACGTTTCCACACCCGTCCGCGCGCAGAGGCCGCGCCCTCTCGTATCGACGGATTGTCAGTGGCGGGTGGGAGACTTGAAGAGTGGTCAGGGGGCGCGTGAGCAGGCCGGGTTCGCGCGACGGCGTAAAGCGCCGATCCCAACCACCCGACGGGTAAGGGGGATTGATCACGTGAAGGGTGACCGGGTGGAGATCGTCGTGGACGCCGGGGACACGACGCGTACGTACGAGGTGGTGGCCTCCAGGGCCGGGCGCAGGGTGGAGACGGCGGTGCGACGAGGAGTGGTCGAAGTGAGCGAAGTCACCCGAACCGGGGCTGTGGTGCGGACCGCGCGTTTCATGGCGAACCGGGTGCTCGCCCTGGTCGAGCAGCCCGTGCCGCGGCAGGACACCTCGGAGGGGTCCTGACGGGGCGGTCGTCCCCTCGGGGATGTCCCTGAGGCGGAGGAGTCCGTCTCCACCCAGGGGAGTACGACGCCGGTGCCCGCTCATCCTCGGGGAGGCCCGCCAATCGGTACGAGGGCATGACGTGACGGATGCCGGTGACCCCTAGATTTGAAGTCGAGCGGCGGGTGCAGCACTCGTCCCCCGAGGTCAACGCCCGCCGCCGTCAAAGACAACCAGGAGAGGGGCCATGGCGTACACGGCACCGCGGACACTGCTCCGCACGCGGGAACGCGGCGAGGGCCGCCGGCACCCGCTGGTGGCGACGCTGATGGCCCTGCCCCTGGCGGTCCTGCTCCTCCTCGTCTTCGACGGGTGGGAGACGGTGACCACACAGGCGTCGTCCGTGGGAGAGATGCTGGGGCGCTGATCAGCGACCCCCAGGCCCGGAAGAGCGGTCCGGGCGGGGACATCACCCATGAAACCCCGTGGGGACGGGGGTGCGGCGGACGGCAAAATGCCGGCGCAGCTGGGGAGCTGCGCCGGCATTGCCATGTCCGGGACACGCTGGACGCGCCGGACGTCAGTACATCCGTACGCCGTGGCCCGTCGGGCAGGCGACGGATGGCGTCCTCCCGGCCCGCGTAGCCTCACCCCGTGACCCCGGACCTGCCTTCCGCCCTGACCGCCCGCGCCGCGCAGGCGGCTCACGCGAGTGCCGTCGCCTGCGCCTGTGTCGCGGCCACCCTGGCCCACCGCGAGGACACCACCGTCGTCCGGCACGCCGCCACCGTGGCCAAGGCACACGCCCCCGGCACCGACCCCGCCGAACTGGCCCTGCGCCTCGCTGTCGCCGCCGGTCTCCCCGGCGTCCTGCTGCCCCCGCTCGCCACGGCCCCGGTCGAGCTGCACGGCCGCCCGGTCACGTACTGGCCCTACGGCACACCCGTGGACCCCGACGACCCGGACGCCGCCCCCTGGGAGGAGGCGGCCACCCTCCTGGCCCGCCTGCACCTCGCCCCGCTCCCCGCCGGCCTGCCCCCGATGCGCGGCCCCGGGAAGGCGGCCCGCGCCGTCGCCCTCCTCCGGGACACCGCACCCCGCCATCCCGCCGCCGCCCCGCTGCTGGACGCCTGGGGAGAGCTGCCTCCGTGGGCCCGGGGAGAGGAACCGGCGCCGGGCCCCGCACGCCTCTGCCACGGCGACTTCCACCTCGGCCAGCTGATACGCCGGGCCGGGCCCGGCAGTCCCTGGCTGCTGATCGACGTGGACGACCTGGGCTCCGGCACACCCGTGTGGGATCTGGCCCGCCCCGCCGCCTGGTACGCCTGCGGCATGTTCGACCCCGACGCCTGGCACCGCTTCCTGACCGCCTACCGCGCGGCCGGCGGTCCGGCCGTACCGGCCGACGGCGACCCGTGGACCGCGTTGGACGTCCCGGCCCGCGCGCTGACCGTCCAGACCGCCGCCCGCGCCGTCGCCAAGGCGGTCGCCGCGGGCCGGGCGCTGGACGAGGTGGAGGAGTCGCTGGTCGACGCCTGCGCCCGCATGCGGTCCGTGGCGGCGCCGCCCCCGGCGGACTGAGACCAATTTCCGCGACGTAGGGTGCAACCGGCCCGCGGCAGGAGAGAGTCTGTCCTGGCGATACGCGAAGCAGGAACGACCGGCGAGGAGTTGAACCGGATATGCAGTGTCCGAAGTGCCGTGCCCCCATGCACACCTACAACCGCAACGGTGTCCAGATCGAGCAGTGCAGCGGGTGCCGGGGGATCTTCCTCGACTACGGCGAGCTCGAGGCGCTGACCCGGCTGGAGTCCCAGTGGTCGCAGCCCGCCCCGCCCCCGCCCGCCGCACCCCAGGCGTACCCGGCCGCGGCGCCGCAGGCCCCGGCATGGGGAGCGCCGCACGGCGGCCACTACGGCAACCGCCGCCACAAGAGCTTCGGCCACATGCTCTTCTCCAGCTGACGGCACACGACGAAGCCCCCGGTCGAGGGACCGGGGGCTTCGTGCGGTGTGGACGATACTGGGATTGAACCAGTGACCTCTTCCGTGTCAGGGAAGCGCTCTCCCGCTGAGCTAATCGTCCTCGGGACCACGACCACTCCGCGGAGCG